>NZ_DAOQZV010000004.1:0-38415 GCF_035343835.1 Nostocoides sp.
CGGTGACGGCGACCTGGATGCCGTCGGCGTCCCCGCGGCCGACGCCGACGGCCGGCACCCAGGCGGCCGACGCCGACGCGTCGTCCGCGCGGATGCACCAGATAGCCTCTGCTGCAGCCGCATCCGCGACCGTTCGATCCACCGTTGGCACGCCCGTTGCCGTATGCACGAGCCACGCCCGAACGGGCAGCGTCAGGTCCCCGGGGGCGAAGGTGCGTTGCGCCCACTCCACCTCACCGGTGGCAGCGAATGCGCGCAGCGCCTCGGTGGCAGCGGGCGAGACGAGGTGCACGGCGGCGCCAGCGGCGACGAGGCGCCGGACGCGGCGCTCGGCCACCACTCCCCCGCCCACGACGAGGACCCGGCGGCCGCGCACGTCCAGCGTCAGCGGGTAGTCGGGGGCGCAGCCGAGCGTCAGCGCGGTCATATGTGCAGCCCGCATTCGACCTTGTCCTGGCCCGCCCACCGGCCGGCCCGGGGGTCCTCGCCTTCACCGACAGCGCGGGTGCACGGCGCGCAGCCGATGGAGGCAAAACCCAACTGCCGCAACGGGTTCAAGAAGACGCCGTTCTCGGCGGCGTAGCGGTCCGCTTCGTCGTGGGACCAGCCGACGATCGGGTTGATCTTGAGCATCGAGCGCTTGGCATCCCACTCGATGAGCTGGGCGTCGGCGCGGGTCGCGGCGTCGGCGCGACGCACCCCGGTGACCCAGGCGGCATACCCCTCCAGGGCGGCATTGAGCGGCGCGACCTTGCGCATCCGGCAGCAGAGGTCGGGGTTGCGGTCGTGCAGCCGGGGACCGAATCGCACGTCCTGGCTCTCGACGCTCTCGCGCGGGTAGACCGTGCGGATCGACAGGGGGAGCATCACGGCATACGCATCGCGGGTGCCGATCGTCTCAGGGAAGTGGTAGCCGGTGTCGAGGAAGAAGACGTCGAATCCCGGGGCCGTCGTCCCGGCGAGATGGAGCAGGATCTCATCGCCCATCGAGCTGGCAATGGTCAACTGGTCGCCGAAGCGCTCACGAGCCCAGGCGAGGACGTCGCGCCCGAGGGCAATCTTCTCCTCATAGGTGGTGGCCGCGGCCTCGCGCTCGAGGAACTCCTCGATGTCGGCCGTCTGATTCTCGGCGGGGATCACGCTCACCGCAGATCGTCCTCGTCGGCTCGGTGCGCCCACGCCGCGAAGCTCTCACCCTCGGCGCGCTGCTCGAGATAGTGGCCGGCAACCCGGTCGATGTAATCGGGCAGGTCCTCGGCCGTGACCTTCAGGGCGCGGGTCTTGCGCGCCAGCGTCGGGTTGATGCCGAGTGCACCGCCGAGATGCACCTGAAAGACCTCCTGCAGTTCGTCGTTCTCGTCGCGCTGCACCATGCCCTTGAGGCCGATGTCGCCGACCTGGGTGCGAGCGCATGCGTTGGGGCAACCGTTGACGTGGATGCCGAAGGGCACATCCATCTCGGGCCGGCGTCGTTCGAGCGCGACGACGACCGTGCGGGCCCGGGCCTTGGTCTCGGTCAGGCCCAGCTTGCAGAACTCGATCCCGGTGCAGGCCAGGACATTTCGTCGATAGACGCTGGGCTGCGCGATCAGGTCGTGGACCGCGAGCCGCTCGGCCAAGGCGGGCGCGTCCGCCTCCTCGACGTCGAGGACGAGGAACTTCTGATGAGGGGTCAGCCGGACACGGAACGAGCCGTAGCTCTCGGCAAGGTCGGCGACCGCGGTCAGTGTCGATCCGCTGACGCGGCCGGCGATAGGAGCCGTGCCGACCCAGACCTTGCCGTCCTTCTGCTTGTGGATGCCCACGTGGTCGCGGTGGCCGTCCGGCGGCGTGACCGGCTCGGGACCGTCGGGGAGGGCATACCCCAGGTATTCGTCCTGGAGGATCCGCCGGAACTTCTCCGGACCCCAGTCGGACATCAGGAACTTCAGCCGGGCCCGGTTGCGCAGGCGGCGGTAGCCGTAGTCGCGGAAGATGCCGATGACCCCGGCCCAGACCTGTGGCACCTGCTCGAGGGTGACGAAGGCGCCGAGCCGGCGGGCGAAGATCGGGTTCACCGAGAGGCCGCCGCCGACCCACAGGTCGAACCCGGGGCCAAGCTCAGGGTGGTTGACCCCGACGAAGGAGACGTCGTTGATCTCGTGGACGACATCGAGTGCCGGCGAGCCCGAGATCGCGGTCTTGAACTTGCGTGGCAGGTTGGAGAACTCGGGGCTGCCGATGTAGGTGCGGCGGATCTCCTCGATCGCCCACGTGCCGTCGATGATCTCGTCCGCCGCGATTCCCGCGACCGGTGAGCCGATGATCACGCGGGGGGCGTCGCCGCAGGCTTCCAGCGTGTGCAGACCGACCGCATCGAGGCGCTCCCAGATGGCTGGCACGTCCTCGATGCGGATCCAGTGCAGCTGGATGTTCTGCCGGTCGGAGATGTCGGCGGTATCGCGCGCGAACTCGGTGCTGAGCGCGCCGATCGTGCGCAACTGTTCGGTCGTCAGGATGCCGCCGTCGCTGCGCACGCGCATCATGAAGAACTCGGCGTCCAGTTCCTCGGGGGCGAGGGTCGCGGTCTGGCCGCCGTCGATGCCCTCCTGGCGCTGGGTGTAGAGGCCCATCCAGCGGAATCGGCCGCGCAGGTCGTCGCTCGGGATGGACGCGAAGCCCTCCTTGGCGTAGACGTCGATGATGCGCTGCCGGACGTTCAGCGCGTCGTCGGCCTGCTTGAAGGCTTCGTTTCCGTTCAGGGGGGTCAGGTCGCCCTCCGCCCAGGCGCCGGTGACGGCGGTCCGAGTCGGTCGGGTTGAAGTGTCGGTCACATCGCAAATGCTACAAGGTGACGTTATGGCCCTTATAACGCACCGTTATACGTATCACGTGTTGGACAGGACGTATGGCCGCCTCGGGCCGGTCAGGCGAGGGCCACCAGGTCGAGGTAGTCCGGGCCCCAGAGGTCCTCCACACCGTCGGGGAGCAGCAGGATCCGCTCCGGCTGAAGTGCTGCCACGGCGCCCTCGTCGTGGGTGACGAGCACGACCGAGCCCTTGTAGGTCGACAGGGCGCTGAGGATCTCGGCCCGGGAGGCGGGGTCGAGGTTGTTGGTCGGCTCGTCCAGGAGCAGCACGTTAGCCGCCGAGACGACAAGTAGAGCGAGCGATAGGCGGGTCTTCTCGCCACCCGAGAGCACCCCCGCCGGCTTCTCGACGTCGTCACCGACGAAGAGGAAGGAACCGAGAACCTTGCGCACCTCGGTCTCCCCCAGGTCGGGAGCGGCCGACTTCATGTTCTCCAGGACCGAGCGCGCCAGGTCGAGATTTTCGTGCTCCTGCGCGTAGTAGCCGAGCTTGAGCCCATGCCCCGGCTCGACCTGCCCGGTGTCCGGCGGGTCGATGCCGGCCAGGATGCGCAGCAATGTGGTCTTGCCTGCCCCGTTGAGGCCGAGGACGACGACCTTCGAGCCGCGGTCGATCGCCAGATCGACGTCGGTGAACACCTCGGTCGAGCCGTATGACCGCGACAACCCGCTCGCCCGCAGTGGCGTGCGCCCGCTCGGGGCCGGGTCGGGGAAGCGCAGCTTGGCCACCCGGTCGTGCTGGCGCTCCCCCTCCACGCCGGCGAGCATCCGCTCGGCGCGCCGGATCATGTTCTGTGCAGCCGTGGCCTTGGTCGCCTTGGCGCGCATTTTCTCGGCCTGGTCGAGCAGGGCGCCGGCCTTCTTCTGGGCGTTGGCGTATTCGCGTTTGCGACGCCGCTCGTCGAGTTCGCGCTGCTCGAGATAGGCCTTCCAGCCGACGTTGTAGACGTCGATGACCCCGCGGTTGGCGTCGAGGTGGAAGACCCGGTTGACGACGACCGCGAGCAGGTCGACATCGTGGGAGATGACGATCAGGCCACCCGGGTAGCCCTTGAGGTAGTCGCGAAGCCAGACGATCGAGTCGGCATCGAGGTGGTTGGTCGGTTCATCGAGCAGGAGCGTCTCGGCCCCGGAGAAGAGGATGCGCGAGAGTTCGATCCGGCGGCGCTGGCCGCCGGAGAGGGTGCCGATCTCCTGGTCCAGTTGCTTCTCGGTGAGCCCGAGAGCGGCGGCGATCGATGCGGCTTCGGACTCGGCGGCATACCCGCCGGCGGCGGTGAATTCGGCGTCCAGGCGGGCATACCGGCGCATCGCCTTCGAGCGCGCTTCCTCGGTGGCGGCCGCCATCGCGTGCTCGGCCTTGCGCAGGTCGCGAACAATGGCGTCCAGGCCGCGCGCCGAGAGGATGCGGTCGCGGCCGGTGACACTCAAGTCGCCGGTGCGCGGGTCCTGCGGGAGGTAGCCGACCTCGCCGGAACTGATGGCCGACCCGGCCGCGGGCAGCGCCTCACCGGCCAGGACCTTGCACAGCGTGGTCTTGCCGGCGCCATTGCGGCCGACGAGCCCGACGCGGTCGCCGGCGTTGATCCGGAAGGTCGCGTCGTCCAAAAGAAGCCGCGAACCGACGCGCAGTTCGAGACCGCTGACAGCGATCACGGCAGACTCCTGGTTGATACGACGTGGGCCCGGGCGCGCGCAGGTCACGACACGGTCATTACGGGCTCCCTCGGGAACACGTCACCGAGGGCTGACAGCTAGTCTAAGGCGCACGCACACCGGGGCCGAAATGGCCCCACTGCCGGGAAAGGTCCCCTGCATGAGTTTCAACGACAACGTCCAACTGGACACCTCCTCCATCGGTAGTGGTGGAGTCGGCGGCGGGGGCCGTGGCGGGCTGGTGGTCGGCGGCGGCATCGGTGGGTTGATCCTGGCGATCATCATCATGCTGCTCGGCGGCAATCCCGGCAGCCTGGGTGGCGATCAGACCGGCTCGGACCCGAATGCGCAGAATGTCGACAGCAGTGCGATCCAGCAGCAGTGCAAGACCGGCGCGGACGCCAACAAGTACGCCGAGTGCCGCATCGTCGGCACGGTGAACTCGGCCAAGTCCTTCTGGAGCGATGAATTGCCCCGCTACGGCAAGCAGTTCCGCGAGCCCGGGACGATCATCTATAGCGGAGCCACGCAATCAGCCTGCGGCACGGCCTCCAACCAGGTCGGCCCGTTCTATTGCCCGCTGGACGAGAAGATCTACATCGACGCGAGCTTCTTCGACCTGCTCACCCAGCGCTTCGGCGCCGACGACGGGGCGCTCGCGCAGGAGTATGTCGTCGCGCACGAATACGGCCACCACATCCAGAACATCCTCGGCTTGCTCGGCCGGGCGCAGCAGGACCCGCAGGGCGAGACCAGTGGCGCCGTGCGCATCGAGTTGATGGCGGACTGCTTTGCCGGCATGTGGGCCGGGCACGCCTCTAGCACCAAGGACGCGACCGGCACCACCTATCTCAAGCCGCTGACCGAGACCGACATCCGCTCGGCCCTCTCGGCGGCCTCCGCCGTCGGCGACGACCAGATCCAGGAGAAGACGCAGGGCCGGGTCACTCCGGAGTCCTGGACCCACGGCTCCGCCGAAGGGCGTCAGCGCTGGTTCATCCAGGGCATGAAGGCCGGCGACGACATCAACAAGTGCAACACCTTCAACGTCAACGACCCCAACACCCAGGTCGTCAGCTGACCCAGCGCCGATGAGGGTCAGGCGACGGGCGTGTCGAGCAGGTAGACGCGCACGGAGGTGCCGCGCTTGATGGCGGTCTCCAGCACGGCCCGGTTGGGGTCGGGCAGGTCGTAGAGGCCGCGCCGGGGCAACTCGCGCAGGGCGGCGAGCCGGCGATCGGAGAGCACGGACGCGACCAGTTCGCGGTCGCCGCCGACGATCAGGCCCGGGCCGGGAGGCAGCGCCCCACCGGCAGGCAGTTCGCCTGTCTCATCGATCGGGGCGGCGAGATCGACAAGGATCCGGGCGGCGTGGTCGGCCACGGCGCCCACCAACTCGTCGGCCTGGTTGTCGCGACGCCGGGCATACCGCTGTTGCGACCAGCCACCGGCCGAGGTGCGCGATTGAACGTAGCGCGTCCCGACCTTGTGCAGCACCAGGCGGCCGGCGCGGACGCGCCCCACGGCATACCCGCCGCGGCGCACCAGGATCACGCCCAGGGGGTCGTGATCGAAATATTCCAGGCGGGCGACGGCGCCGTCGTCGCCGACGATCCGGTCGGGCCGGCCGGTCGCTGTGGGGCCGCCGTGGCGGTCGGCGAAGCCGGTCAGCCAGCCGGCCAACCGGTCCGCCGCCACTTCGACGGTGCGCGGTGCCACGGGGACACCACCTGCGTTAGATGTTGAAACCAAGGGCACGAAGTTGCTCCCGGCCGTCGTCGGTGATTTTGTCAGGGCCCCATGGTGGCATCCAGACCCAATTGATGCGATACGACGCGACGAGACCGGTCAAAGCTTGATCGGTTTGATCCTCGATCACGTCGGTCAGCGGACAGGCCGCGGACGTCAGGGTCATATCGAGCACAGCATGGTTTTGGGCGTCCACGGTGATCCCGTAGACGAGGCCGAGGTCGACGACATTGATCCCGAGCTCGGGGTCCACGACATCGCGCATCGCTTCTTCGACGTCGGCGACATTGGCGGGCAGGGTGTCGGTGTCAGACATGGCACTCCAATTCAGAGATCGATTCCGGTCTGGGCCAGCGCATCGGCGAGGGCCATCCAGGGCAGTAGGGCGCACTTGACGCGCGCGGGGTAGCGGGCGACGCCAGCCAGGGCGACGGCGTCGCCGATGACGTCCTCGTCGCCGCGGTCGGCACCCTTGGAGGTCAACATCGCCCGGATGGCGGCGTATTTCTCCCGCGTCGTTGCCACCGCTTCCCCAGTGACCAGGTCGGTGAGCATAGAGGCCGACGCCACCGAGATCGAGCACCCGAGCGCGTCATACGAGACGTCGCTGAGGCGGCCATCGTCCAACGCGACGCGCAAGGTCACCTCGTCGCCGCAGGTGGGATTGACGTGATGGGCCTGCGCCGCGAATGGCTCGCGCAGCCCGGCACCCTGGGGGCGCTTGGCGTGCTCGAGGATGAGTTCCTGATAGAGGTCCATCAGTGCGTCAACCCGAAGATGTCCGGTACCCGGTCGAGGACGGCGAAGAAGGTCGCGATCTCCTCGGGGGTGTTGTAGGGCGCGAGGCTGGCGCGGGTCGTCGCCGCGACGCCGAAGCGCCGGTGCAGGGGCCATGCGCAGTGGTGGCCGACGCGGACGGCGACGCCGTGGTCGTCGAGGATCTGGCCGACGTCATGGGCGTGCACGCCGTCGACGACGAAGGAGACCGCTCCCCCGCGATCTTGCAGGTCGTCCGGGCCGACGACGCGTGTCCAGGCGCGCGCGTGGAGTCCGTCGAGGAGCAGGGCCGTCAGGGCGTGCTCGTGGGCGGCCACGCGGCCCATGCCAAGATCGGTCAGGTAGTCGCAGGCGGCGGCCAGGCCGATTGCCTGGGCGGCGTTGGGCACCCCCGCCTCGAACTTCTGCGGGGCTGGGGCATAGGTGGCCCGCTCCATCGTGACGGTCTCGATCATCGAGCCGCCGGTGAGAAAGACCGGCATCTCGGCCAGCAACTCCCGGCGGCCCCAGAGCACGCCGATGCCCATCGGACCGAGCATCTTGTGACCGGAGAACGCCACCAGGTCGACGTCGAGCCCCGCGACAGCGATGGGCAGGTGCGGCACGGATTGGCAGGCGTCCAGCACGACCAAGGCCCCGACTGCATGGGCGCGGGCCGCGATCCTGGCAACCGGATTGATCGTCCCGAGCACATTGGACGCGTGCACGATGGCGACGACCTTGGTGCGCTCGGTGACGATCCGGTCGAGATCGCTCAGGTCCAGGCGGCCGGTGTCCGTGACCGGCAGCCACTTGAGCGTCGCACCGGTGCGCCGCGAAAGCTCTTGCCACGGAATGAGATTGGCGTGGTGCTCCATCTCGGTGACGACAATCTCGTCACCCGGACGCAGCAGGAAGCGGTGGCCCGCTCCCCCGCCACCGCCGCTTGGTGCATTGGAGAAGGCATAGGCGGCGAGGTTGAGCGACTCGGTCGCGTTCTTCGTGAACACCACTTCGTCCGCGGCCGCGCCGATGAAGCGGGCGATCGTGGCGCGGGCGGCTTCATACGCCTCGGTGCCCTCCTCGGAGAGCGCGTGTGCTCCGCGGTGCGGGGCGGCGTTGAGGCGGGTGTACCAGTCCCTCTCGGCGTCGAGCACGGCATACGGCTTCTGCGAGGTGGCTCCGGAGTCGAGGTAGACCAGCGACCGGTCCTCGCGGACGGTGCGGCCCAAGATCGGGAAATCGGCGCGGATGCGCGCCAGCTCCTGATCGCTGAAGGCGCCCGCGAGAGCCGTCGGGGTGGTCGTCATCGGCGGTTCAGACCCTGGCGGTGAGGAAGCGGTCGTAGCCTTCGTTCTCGAGGCGTTCGGCGAGCTCGGGCCCGCCCTCCTCGGCGATGACGCCGTCGACGAAGACGTGCACGAACTCGGGCTTGATATAGCGCAGAATCCGCGTGTAATGCGTGATCAGCAGGACACCGAGGTCAGTGTTCTCCTGGGCTCGGTTGACCCCCTCGGAGACGACGCGCAGGGCGTCGACGTCGAGGCCGGAGTCGGTCTCGTCGAGCACCGCGAAACGCGGCTTGAGCAACTCCAGCTGGAGGATCTCGTGGCGCTTCTTCTCGCCGCCCGAGAAGCCCTCGTTGACACCGCGCTCGGCGAAGGCGGGGTCCATGCGCAGATTGCCCATGGCCTCCTTGACATCCTTGACCCACATGCGCAGCTTGGGGGCCTCGCCGTCGACGGCGGTCTTGGCGGTGCGCAGGAAGTTGGACACGGTGATGCCGGGGACCTCCACGGGGTACTGCATGGCCAGGAAGAGCCCAGCCCGGGCGCGCTCGTCGACGCTCATGGCCAGAACGTCCTCGCCGTCGAGGGTGATCGAGCCGCCGGTCACGGTGTACTTCGGGTGGCCGGCGATGGAATAGGCAAGGGTGGACTTGCCGGAGCCATTGGGGCCCATGATCGCGTGCGTCTCGCCGGAGTTGATGGTCAGGTCGACGCCGCGGAGGATTTCCTTCTCGACGTCGTCGGCGGTGATGCTGACGTGCAGGTCGCGAATTTCGAGTGTGGACAAGGGATTTCAGCTCTCGGTGTCGATGACGAAGGATTCAGGAACGGAGATGACCACGTCGCCGTCCTCGATGGCGACGGGGTAGGTCGCCACCGGCACGGTCGCCGGGAGGCAGTCGGGCTCGCCGGTCCGGATGTCGAAGCGCGAGCCGTGCAGCCAGCACTCCAGGTGGCAGCCGTCGAGCTCGCCCTCGGAGAGCGAGACATTGGCGTGCGTGCAGACATCGTCAATCGCATAGACCGCGCCGTCCTCGGCGTGGACGATGGCGATGGCATGCCCGTTGATCTCAGCCTTGACCGGTCCGACCGCCGGGAGTTCATCGAGCCGGCAGACGGTCAGGGGCACGAGTTCTTCGGTGTGGGCCTGGGCGCTCATGCGGTGACCTGCTCGGCCTGGGCGATGGTCGCGAGCTCGGCGTCGATTGCTGTCATCAGGTGGCCGATGACTTCGGGGATGCCGATTCGGCTGACAATGCTGGCGAAGAAGCCGCGCACGACCAGGCGGCGCGCCTCGGTCGCGGTGATCCCCCGCGACTGAAGGTAGAACAACTGCTCGTCGTCGAAGCGCCCTGTCGCAGAGGCGTGTCCGGCCCCCGCGATGTCACCGGTCTCGATCTCGAGGTTGGGGATCGAGTCGGCGCGCGCGCCGTCGGTGAGAATCAGGTTGCGGTTGAGCTCGTACGTGTCGGTGCCTTGCGCCGCCGCGCGGATCAGCACATCGCCCACCCAGACCGTGTGGGCACCGTCGCCCTGGAGCGCGCCCTTGTACTCGACATTGCTGCGGCAGTGCGGCACCGCGTGGTCGACGAAGAGCCGGTGCTCGAGGTGCTGGCCGGCGTCGCAGAAGTAGACGCCGAAGGCCTCGAAGCTGCCGCCCGGACCGGCATACGACGCATTGGTGTTCAGGCGCACGATGGCGCCGCCGAGGGTGACGGCGATGTGCTTGACGCTGGCGTCGCGCCCGACCACGACGTCGTGCTGGCCGAGGTGGATGCTGCTGTCGTCCCACTCCTGCAGGCTGACGACCGTCACGTGCGCACCGTCGCCGGCGACAATGGTCACAACTTCCCCGTATGCCGCCCGGCCCGTATGCCCGAGGATCACCGTCGCGTTCGCGTGGTGACCGACCCGGATGAGCAGGTGGCCGTGCACGAGCGCACCGTCCGCACCGGTCAGGGTGAGCCGGACGGGCTCGGTGAGTTCGGCCTCGGCGGGAATGTCGACGACACCCACCCCACCGCTGTTGGCGGCCGCCACGGCAGCCGCTCGGTCGGCGGGCATGGGTGCGCCCGAGGCCTGCCAGTCGGCGACCGACATCGTGCCCAGCCGCACGCCGGCGGGCAGGGTCTCCTCCCAGTCCAGGCAGTTGCCCGTCGCTTCGTCGGCGAAGAGCTTGCGCAGCCGGTCGACCGGCGTGAAGCGCCACTCCTCCTCGCGGCCCGTGGGCATGGCGAAGTCGGCCACAGCATACGAGCGGGTTCGTTCGGCGCGCGACTGGTCGGGGACGAAGGTCGCCGCGCTGTCGGTGTGGGCGACCAATCCGCTTGCGCGAGTGGTCTTTTCAGCCAGAAGGCTCATTTGCGGGGACCTCGTGACGTACGGGAGGAGCGGAGCGGGGGAAGACTTCGCGGGGTCATCTAGCCGACAGCTCCTTCCATTTGCAGTTCGATCAGGCGATTGAGTTCGAGGGCGTACTCCATCGGCAACTCGCGCGCGATCGGCTCGACGAAGCCGCGCACAATCATCGCCATGGCCTCCTGCTCCGAGAGCCCGCGCGACATCAGATAGAACATCTGGTCCTCGCTGACCTTCGACACGCTCGCCTCGTGGCCCATCTGGACGTCGTCCTCGCGGATGTCGACATAGGGGTAGGTGTCGGAGCGGCTGATCTGGTCCACGAGCAGCGCATCGCAGACGACGCTCGACTTGCTGCCGTGGGCGCCCTCGACGATCTGGATCAGGCCGCGATAGGAGGTGCGTCCGCCGCCGCGCGCGACCGACTTGCTGACGATGGTCGAGGAGGTGTTGGGCGCCGCGTGCACCATCTTGGCGCCGGCGTCCTGGTGCTGGCCCTCGCCCGCGAAGGCAATGGACAGCGTCTCGCCCTTGGCGTGCTCACCGAGCAGGTAACACGCGGGGTACTTCATCGTGACCTTGGATCCGATATTGCCGTCCACCCACTCCATCGTCCCGCCCTCGGCGACCGTGGTGCGTTTGGTGACGAGGTTGTAGACGTTGTTAGACCAGTTCTGGATGGTCGTGTAGCGGACGCGGGCGTTCTTCTTCACCACGATCTCGACGACCGCCGAGTGCAGGCTGTCGGACTTGTAGATGGGCGCGGTGCATCCTTCGACGTAGTGCACATAGGAGCCCTCGTCAGCGATGATGAGCGTCCGCTCGAACTGGCCCATATTCTCGGTGTTGATCCGGAAGTAGGCCTGCAACGGGATGTCGACGTGCACGCCCGGGGGGACATAGATGAACGAGCCACCCGACCATACGGCCGTGTTGAGCGACGCGAACTTGTTGTCGCCGGCCGGGATGACGGAGGTGAAGTATTCGCGGAAAAGGTCTTCGTGCTCGCGCAGCCCGGTGTCGGTGTCGACGAAGATGACCCCTTTTTCCTCCAAATCCTCTCGGATTTGATGGTAAACAACTTCGCTTTCATATTGCGCGGCCACGCCGGCGACGAGGCGCTGCTTCTCGGCCTCGGGGATGCCGAGGCGGTCATAGGTGGTGCGGATGTCCTCGGGCAGTTCCTCCCAGGAGGTGGCCTGCTTCTCGGTGGACTTCACGAAGTACTTGATGTTCTGGAAGTCGATGCCGGTCAGGTCGCTCCCCCACTGCGGCATCGGCTTCTTGTCGAACAGCCGCAGGGCCTTCAGCCGCAGGTCGGTCATCCACTGGGGCTCGTTCTTGCGGCGGGAGATGTCGCGGACGACCTCGTCGTTCAGGCCGCGCCGGGCGGTCGCGCCCGCGTCGTCCCTGTCGGCCCAGCCGTATTCGTAGTGGCCCAGGCCCTTCAGTCCGGGGTTGAGGTCTTCGATGCTCTGCGTCATCGGTCTCTCCGTTCGGTTGGGATGGTGCTGGACGGTGCCGGCTCGGTCGGGATGAAGGTCGTGCAGACGTGGTCGCCGTGCGCGAGGGTGGCGAGGCGCTGGACGTGTACGCCGAGCAGTCGGGAGAAGGCTTCGGCCTCGGCGTCGCAGAACTGCGGGAATTCCGCCGCGACCGACTGCACCGGGCAGTGCCCCTGGCACAACTGGATGCCAGTCAACGGAGCAGCCGCTCCCGGCAGGCCGATCGGCCGGGCGCTCGCGTCGAAGCCGTCGCGGGTCAGCGCACTGACGAGGGCGTCGACGAGCTCACCGGTGCCCTCCAGGTCGGCCAACTCGACGGCATACCGCTTCTCCAGCTTTGCGATGCGAGCGCGGGCGAAGGAGGCGACGGCGGCAGGCCCGGCGGTCTCGGCGAGGAAGGTCAGCGCCTCGCTCGCGAGGTGGCCGTAGTCGCTGGTCAGTGCCTCGTGGCCGCTGTCGGAGACGACGTATGCCCGTGCCGGTCGCCCGCGACCGCGGCGCGGCCCGCGGTCGTCGCGGACCTCGATCAAACCCGCCTCGAGCAGGCCGTCGACCTGGCGACGGACGGCGGTGTCGCTGATCCCGAGGAGGGCGGCGAGGCGAGTCGTGGTCACGGGCGCATGACGGCTGATGGCGCGCAGCACTCGTCCACGGGCCCCGGCCTCGGGGGCCACGGGCACGCTGGCATGGTGCGTTGCCGTCATGCCTTGAATAACCACACACCCATGTTAGGTATTTCCCTGCGGCGTGTCTAAGGAAGGTAACCCTAAGTGTCGCTGTCGTGGACGCGGTCAGTTCGGCGTCACCCGCAGGAGGTGCGCGCCTTGACCGTCTTGAAGCAGGTAGATCGCCCCGTCCGGGCCCTGCTCGACCTCGCGAATGCGGGCGTTCATCGGCCACTGATCGCCTTTGGTCGCCGTCGTCTCGTCGAGGTCGACGCGGATCAGGGCCTGGCCGGAGAGGGCACCGACGAAGGCATCGCCGCGCCACTGCGGGAAGAGCGGGCCGCAGTAGATCATCAGGCTGCCGGGTGAGATCGAGGGATTCCACCAGACTTTGGGCGCCTCGAAACCGTCGCCAGCCCGGTGGTCGGGGATGTCCTGGCCGCTGTAGTGCGAGCCATTGGAGGCCGCAGGCCAGCCGTAGTTCGCGCCCGCCCGGATGAGGTTGATCTCGTCGCCGCCCATGGGGCCCATCTCGGACTCCCAGAGGTTCCCGGCGGCATCGAAGGCGATCCCGAGCGGATTGCGGTGACCGTAGCTGTAGATCTCGTCTGCCGGAGACCCCTTGTCTACGAACGGGTTTCCCGGTGCCGGCGCGCCGTCGAGAGTGAGGCGGACGGTCTTGCCGAGGGTGGTGCCCAGGTCCTGGGCGGGGTCGAACTTCTGCCGTTCACCGCTGGTGACGAACAGGAAGCGCTTGTCGGGACTGATCGCCAGCCGGTGGCCGAAGTGGCCGGTGCCGCTGGTTTTGGGCTGTTGGCGCCAGATCACCGTCAGACCCTCCAGCCGGGCCCGGTCGCCGTCGAGGACGAGTCTGGCCCGGCCCACGGCCGCGCCGGTGCCCCCGTCGCCGGCTTCCGCCCAGCTCAGATAGACCCGCTGAGTCTTTGCGAAGTCCGGGCCGACGAGGACATCGCCGAGCCCACCCTGGCCTTCGGCCACGACCTTGGGCGTCCCACTGACCTCGATCCGCTTGCCGGAGTCCAGGTCGCGAATCGACAAGGCGCCGTCGCGCTCGGTCACCAGCAGGCGCGAGGAGTCGGGCAGGAAGGTCATCGCCCACGGCTCGTCGTAGGTCGCGATCTCGGTCACCCGGAACGGCAAGGTGCTGGACGACGCCATCGACGACGACGCCACCGTCGACGATGCGGTCGGGGAACTCGGGGTGCAGGCCGCGACACCGAGCGCCACGAGAGCGGCGGGCAGGAGGCGAGCGCACGGCATACGGGCACGGTAACCCGGCGGGCTGGGAGGGACCGGGCCGGCGAGCGGCCAACCGGCCCGGCATACACTCCCCGGGTGTCCGCAGTCGAGGTCTCCGACGTCCACAAGTCGTATGGCGCGACGCAGGCCTTGGACGGCGCGACCTGGTCGGCTGGGGGCGGCCGGGTCACCGCGGTGCTCGGCCCGAACGGCGCCGGCAAGTCGACGACGATCGAGTGCTTGCAGGGTTTGCAGCGCCCCGATTCGGGGTCGGTGCGGGTGCTGGGTGTCGACCCTTGGGGAGCCGACGCCGAGCACCGGGCACGCGTTGGGCTGATGCTGCAGGACGGCGGCCTGCCCACGATGGTCAAGCCCCTGCCGCTGCTTCGGCATCTGGCCGCCCTCTACGCCGATCCCGCCGACGCGTCGAGGCTCGCCGCCCGTCTCGGCATCGACGGGTTCGCCGGCACGATCACCCGGCGGCTCTCGGGCGGGCAGCGTCAGCGGGTGGCGCTCGCGGCGGCCCTCATCGGCCGGCCGGACGTGCTCTTCCTGGACGAACCGACCGCGGGCCTGGATCCGCATACGCGTCTAGAGGTGTGGGACATCGTGCGCGAGGAGGCGGACCGCGGCGTCACCGTCGTGCTGGCCACGCACTCCTTCGAGGAGGCCGAACGGGTGGCCGACGACCTTGTCATCATCAGCCACGGTCGGGTCCGGGCCGCAGGCACGCGGGCAGAGGTCGAAGGTGAGGACACCTTGGAACGCGTCTACTTCAGCCTGACGTCGGGTGCTCAGCGATGAGCACGTCGAGGGATCGCGCGGCGCCGGCGGGTCGGCGCGTGCGCCGGCAGGCGGGCTTCGAGGCCGGGATCCTGTTGCGCAATGGCGAACAGTTGTTGGTGGCGATCATCCTGCCGGTTTTGGCCCTGGTCGGCCTGCAGGTGGCGAATGTGCCCGACCTCGGGACAAACCGGATCGCCCTCGTCGCGCCGGGCGTGCTGGCGCTGGCCGTGGCGTCGACGGCGTTCACAGGGCAGGCGATCTCTTCGGCCTTCGACCGGCGCAATGGGGTGCTGCGGTTGCTCGGGACCACGCCGCTGGGACGTGGCGGGCTTGTGGGCGGCAAGATGATCGCGACGTCGGCAGTGCTGGCGATCCACCTGGTGGTCCTGGCGATCATGGCCGCGCTCTTCGGGTGGCGACCGATGGCCGGCGGAATCCTGCCCGGGTTGGTGACGATCGTGCTGGGCGAGGCGTGCTTCGTGGCGCTCGCTCTGGCAGTGGCCGGCCGGATGCGGGCGGAAGCCGTTCTGGCAGTGGCAAATCTGCTCTGGGTGCTCTTCCTCGGGCTCGGCCTGCTCTTGCCCACGGGGGTGTTACCGTCGGCGATGGCCGTGGTCGCCCGCATCCTGCCATCGGGCGCCCTCGGGGACGGCTTGCGCTCGGCGTTCGCCAACGGTCACTGGCCCATCGCGTCCTGGGGGGTGCTGATTGTCTGGCTCGCGCTCGGGGCCGCCGTCGCCGCCCGCACCTTCCGCTGGTCCGACTGACTCTCGACGTAAGGCGGGCGTAATCGGTTGAGGTGAGCGGGCGGCATACGCTCCGAATATGCGGAATTCCCGTAGGGACGCGTGGGCAGGCATCTCGGCGGTCGCCGCCGGCGCTGGTGTCGGCCACCTCGTGGCCTCGATCATCGCGCCCGATGCCTCCCCGGTCTTGGCGATCGGCTCGGCCCTCATCGACGCCACGCCGACGCCGCTGAAGGAGTTCGCCGTGCGGTGGCTGGGGACTGCCGACAAGCCCGTGCTCGTCGCGGGGGTGGCGCTTGGGGCGTTGGCCTTCGGGGCCGTTGCAGGGGTGTTGCAACGGCGTGGTCTCGGGATCTGGCTGATCCTCGTGCTGGCGGCCACGTGCGCTTGGGCGACGACGACGCGCCCGTCGAGTGGCAGCTATGCGATCGTGCCGAGCCTGCTGGCCGGGCTCATCGGCATGGGCGTACTGACCGGGCTGACCGGCCGCGCCGACGGCCGCGAACCTCCCGCTGCTCCATCGACTGCCGCCGCGGCCCTCGATCGCCGCACAACTATCGGGTCGGCGCTCGCCGTGGCAGGCGGACTGGTCGCCGGTGGCGTGGGTGTGCTTCGCAACGGCAGCGCGCTGCCCGCGGACGTGGTGACGGCCCTCCCCCGTTCGGCCACCCCACTGCCGCCGCTGGCTGTCGGGCTGGAGCAGACCACCCCCGGATTGACGGCTTTTCGGACACCGGTGGCCGATTTCTACCGGATCGACACCGCCTTGGCCATCCCCCGCGTCTCGCTCCCAGACTGGCGGCTGACGATCGACGGCGACGTCGATGCGCCCTATGACTTGACGTATGCCGATCTGCTCGCCTTGCCCATGATGGAGGCGGACATCACGCTCAACTGCGTCAGCAATCCGGTCGGCGGTGACTACATCGGCTCCACCCGATGGCTCGGCGTGCCCGTGCGCGATGTCTTGCGACGGGCCAGAATTCGCGCGTCAGCCGATCAGATCCTGAGCACCTCGGTGGACGGGATGACCATCTCGACGCCGGTCGACGCATTGCTCGACGACCGTGGCGCGCTGCTTGCGGTCGCCATGGACGGACGGCCGCTCACTCCCATGCACGGCTATCCGGTGCGGCTGGTGACGCCCGGCCTATATGGCTATGTCGGTGCCACGAAGTGGCTGACCCGGCTCACCGCGACGACCTACGCCGCCCAGCAGGCCTACTGGACCGAGCGCGGCTGGGCCGAGCGCGCGGAGGTCCAGACGCAGGCGCGAATCGACCTGCCGCGTGACCGTCGAGTTGCGGCCGGCCCGGTCGTGATCGCCGGGGTCGCCTGGTCCCAAGCGCGACAAGGGATTTCGCGCGTCGAGGTGCGCGTCGACGACGGGGACTGGGTCGAAGCCGACCTCGGCCCGGACGCCGGCGGGCACTATTGGCGGCAGTGGCGAACGACATGGAAGGCGACGGCGAGCGGGCGGCATACGGTCACGGTGCGGGCGGTCGACGGCACGGGCGCCGCACAGACCGACCAGGTCGCCGATCCCTTCCCCTCTGGCGCAACCGGGCTGCACACCCTCGACGTCGAGGTGGACTGACCCGCGCCACCAGTGGCGGCCGTGCCAGGCTGGCGCCCATGTCGCGCGCAACCGAGGCCGAGTCGATCGCCGAGTTCTGGCGCTGGTGGACGACAACCGGGGGCGCCACGGTCGCCTCGGCGATCGAAGGCAAGCGTCCCGCTGCCATCGCGGGAGAAGTGTCCGCGCAGGTCCACGCCCTGCACCCGGACCTCGCGTGGGAAACCGCGGCCGGGGATCTCACCAGGCACCTGCTCGTCGTCACTGCCGCGGGTGACGGCGCCGTGCGCGCTCTCGCGCGCCGCTGGCTGCTGGCCGCCCCGGCCAGCGACGACACCTGGTCGTATGCCGATCTGCGGCAGCCGCTGCTCGACCCCGGCACTGGCTCGCTCGTCGTCGCCGGCGAGGCCATCGACTTCGCTCGGACCGTCGTCGGCGCGCGTGCCGTTGGCAACCATCTCGACGTGACCGTTCAGCACCCCGCCTTTGCCGCTCTCGGGGAGGACGATCGGCTCCAGGCGGCCTATCTCGTCCTGGACGCAGTCGCTGGCGAGGAAGCCGTCGAGTGCTGGCTCGGTGAGATCGCCGCCTCGACGATCGCGCCATTGGACGCCTTCCCCGTCCAACACCTGGGCGGCTTTGTGCGCAGCTTCGCCCGCGAGCGGCAAGACGACGAGGGCAATCCGCAGTGGGTGCTGCTCCGTGGCACCGGGCCGGCCGGCCCCGTGATGGCGCTCGCGCTCTCGACCTTGTCGTGCGTCATCGCCCCGCTCTTCGACACGCACGTCGCCATCGACCTGCCGTATGCCGGTCGCACCGCCGAAGAGCTGCCGGATCCCCTTGCGCTGGAGTCACTTCGCACGATTGAGGATCGCTTGGTCGACCGCCTCGGGGCCGCCGGGCTCCTGGTTGCCGCCGAGACGAGCGCCGGCGTGCGTCGCCTGCACTTCTACGTCGAGACCGATGGCGCCGGCGCCGGGCTGCTGGCCGCCCAAGCCGACAGTTGGGGGGACGGCACGGCCGACGTCACCGTCACGGCCGATCCCGGCTGGGGCGAAGTGGCGCACTTGCGCTCCTGACCGGCTCCGAAAGCGCGTGAGCATCGACGCTCGCCGGGTCGCTACGGCCGCGTGAGCGCTGACTGTGTCCCGGTGGGACCACGATGTGCCGTACACTTGTTTCATCGGCCCGACCAGTTCTGCCGCGGGCTGCTTCGTCTTCTCGATTGCCATTGCTGCTGCGGACCACGACGTCCTCGCCGGGCAGAACGACTCGTTCCGAGACTCATTGGAGTACCCCTTCGGTGTCCCCTGACACGACCTTCGGCGCGCTCGGCGTGCCCGCATCCCTGATCGCCGTCCTCGCGGAGCGCGGCATCACCTCCCCGACCCCCATCCAGACCGCGACCCTGCCCGACTCCCTCGCCGGGCGCGACGTCCTTGGCCGCGGCCGCACCGGCTCCGGCAAGACCTACGCCTTCCTGCTGCCGCTCGTCGCCCGCCTGAGCGTCTCCACCTCCCGCCGGATGCCGTCGCGCCCCCGCGCGCTGATCCTCGCCCCGACCCGTGAGCTGGTCGCCCAGATCGAGGAGTCGCTCGCGCCACTGGCCAAGGCAGCCCGGCTCACGTCACGCACCGTTTTCGGCGGCGTCGGCCAGAGCCCGCAGGTCACCGCCCTGCGCGCGGGCGTCGACATCGTCATCGCCTGCCCCGGCCGACTCGAGGACCTCATCGGCCAGGGCCATGTCAGCCTCGATGCCATCGAGATCACCATCCTCGATGAGGCCGACCACATGGCTGACCTCGGCTTCCTCCCCGTCGTGCGCCGTCTGCTCGACCGCACGCCGCGGACCGGTCAGCGCATGCTCTTCTCCGCGACCCTGGACGCCGGCATCGACGTCCTCGCCAAGCGCTATCTGACCAAACCCGTGACGCACCAAGCGGATTCGGCACAGTCCCCCGTCGCCGAGATGGATCACCACGTCCTGCACGTGGCTGCGGACGCGCACTTCCCCGTGCTCAAGGACCTCACCGCTGCGCCCGGGCGCACGATTGTCTTCACCCGGACCAAGCACCGCGCCAAGAAGCTCGCCCGTCAGCTCAATGCCGCCGGGGTGCCGGCCGTCGAGTTGCACGGCAACCTCTCGCAGAACGCCCGGACGCGCACGATGGATGCCTTCCACAGCGGGGCCGCTGAGACGCTTGTGGCCACGGATATCGCCGCCCGCGGCATCCACGTCGACGATGTCGGCCTGGTCATCCACGCCGACCCGCCGGTCGAGCCCAAGGCCTATCTGCACCGCTCCGGCCGCACGGCGCGCGCCGGCAACTCGGGCACGGTCGTGACCATGATGCTCGACGAGCAGCGCGCCGAGGTCCGCGACCTGACCCGCAAGGCCGGCATTCGACCGACCACGACCCGCGTTGACGCGACCCACCCGCTGCTGCAGTCCCTCGCCCCCGGCGACCGCACCCTGCCCGGCCCGTATGTCGCCGACACACCTGCGCCGGCCGCCCGCCCCTCGCGTAGTGGTCAGCCGAGCAAACGCCGCTCCGCCGGGGCCCCCGGCCGACGCGGCGACAACGCTTCCGCAGGCGCGTCCAGCAGGCGGGGTAAGGTCGCCTCCCAGGACCGGCGCACCCAGGGTGCCAGCCCGAGGCGCGGTGACGGGAACGCCCAGAACTGGGCGGGCGATCGGCATACGCCCTCGGGTTCTGCCCCGGGACGCCGCTCGCGACCATCCGCTGGGACGTCAAACGGTCGTCCCGGCGGGGGCGCGGCCGGTTTCTCAGCCGGCACCCGCGTAGGCTCTCGCGGCGGTCGCTGAACGAGGCCGAGCCAGACGGCTGCACGTCCGAGTCGGATCGGATCAGCGGCGCTGCGATCGGTAGTACTCGATCAAGGCGCGGGTGCTCGGGTCCTGAGCAGCCAAGGCCTCGTCGTCCTTGCTGATCGCCGGCGCGATCTGCATCGCCAGCTGCTTGCCGAGTTCGACACCCCATTGGTCGAAGGAGTCGATGCCCCAGGCGATGCCCTGGACAAAGGTGATGTGCTCATAGAGCGCGATCAACTGCCCGACCACCGAGGGCGTCAGAGCCGGGGCCATGATCGAGGTCGTGGGCCGGTTACCCGGGAAGACCCGCGCCGACACGATCGCCTCCGGCGTGCCCTCGGCGCGGACTTCTTCCTCGGTCTTGCCGAAGGCCAGCGCCTTGGTCTGGGCGAAGAAGTTGGCGAGGAACAACTCGTGGACGTCCTGATCGCCGTCCTTGACCGGGTGCGCGGTGTTCGCCAGGGCGATGAAGTCGCAGGGGATCACCTGCGTGCCTTGGTGGATCAACTGGTAGAAGGCGTGCTGACCGTTGGTCCCCGGTTCGCCCCAGAAGACCTCGCCGGTGTCGACGCTGACGGGTGAGCCGTCGGTGCGCACCCGCTTACCGTTCGACTCCATCGTCAGTTGCTGCAGGTAGGCCGCGAACCGGTGGAGATACTGCGCATACGGCAGCACGGCGTGGCTCTTGGCGTGGAAGAAGTCGACATACCAGACGTTGAGCATCCCCATCAGGACCGGGACATTGTCCGCGAAGGGCGTCTCGACGAAGTGCCGGTCGACGGCATGGAAGCCGCTGAGGAAGTCGGCGAAATTCTCCTTGCCGATCGCGACGGCGACGGCGGTTCCGACGGCCGAGTCGACCGAATAGCGGCCGCCGACCCAGTCCCAGAAGCCGAAGGCATTGGCCGGGTCGATACCGAACGCCGCGACCTTGTCCAGGGCCGTCGACACGGCGACGAAGTGCTTGGCCACGGCGCCCGTCCGGGCCTCGTCGGTGTCCTCGATCGCCCCCTGCTCCACGAGAGCGTTCCAGAGCCAGGCCCGCGCCATCCGCGCATTCGTCAACGTCTCCAAGGTGGTGAAGGTCTTGGAGGCCACGATGAAGAGGGTGGTCTCGGGGTCGAGGTCGGCGACCTTCTCGGCGAGATCGGTGGGGTCGATATTGGAGACGAAGCGACACGAAATGCTCTCCAGCACATAGGGCTTGAGGGCTTCGTAGACCATGACCGGCCCGAGGTCGGAGCCACCGATGCCGATATTGACGACCGTCTCGATGGGCCGGCCGGTGACGCCGACCCATTCCCCGTCGCGGACCTTGTCGGCGAAGGCGTAGATCTTCTCCAGGACCGCATGGACCTCGGCAACGACCTCGACGTCATCCACGACGAGTTCGTCGCCAGCCGGGCGCCGCAAGGCCGTATGCAGCACCGACCGGTTCTCGGTGACATTGATCCGATCGCCTCGGAACATCGCCTCCCGCCGCTCGGCCAACCCCATCTGCTCCGCGACCGCGACCAAGGCGTCCTTGATCTGGGCGTCGAGGAGGTTCTTGGACAGGTCGACGTGGAGGTCGGCGCACGCGAATGAGAAAGTACGCGCGCGCTCGGTGTCGTCGTCGAAGGCGGCCCGCAGGTCCGGGTGGTAGCCGGCATATAGCTCGTTCAGCGTTGCCCAGGCAGCAGTGGCAGTGGCGTCGGTGATCGTCATACCGGTAACAGTAGTGAGCAGCGGTGACGCTCGTCAGGTCCCGGTCCGCCGGGCGAGCCTGTGGATAACTCCAGCCCGTTGTCGGCGTCGAGGCCGCGGGCTGCCCATCCTACTGGGTCATCGACCCGGACCAGCCCTCGATCATCGCCTGGGACCTGATTGACGGCACGTATGCCGAGACCGCCCACGCCCACCGTGACGAGATATGCCGGGTGACTGCACCCTTCGCCCTCGAGCTGGTCCCGAACGACCTGGTGGCGAGCCACCGCCCGCCGCTCGGCGCAATGGCCGAGCGCAGCCCGGGTTAGCCTGTTTGCCGTGACCACGCTCGGCCAGGCAGCACCTCCAACCACCCGGACCGATCGGGCGGCGACCCACCCGTGGATGCGTCCGATCCTGCTGGCCAATCTCGTGGTCGAGGTGCTCATCGTCGTCACCGGCGGCTTGGTCCGCCTGACCGGCAGCGGGCTGGGCTGCCCCAGCTGGCCGCAGTGCGTCCCTGGGTCTTATGTGCCGGTCGAGCACCAGGCCCAGGGCTTTCATAAGTACATCGAGTTCGGCAACCGCACATTGACCGGCCTGGTCAGCATCGCCGCGATCGCGGCGCTCGTCGCCGTGTGGCGCTGGTCCGACCGGCGGCGCGCCCTCGTCCTACCCGCCGGCCTGGTTCTCGGTGGCGTCGCTGTCCAAGCCGTTCTCGGCGGGATCACCGTCCGGACCGGCCTGAACCCGGCGACCGTCGCCGCGCATTTCCTTGTCTCGATGACTCTGGTGGCCGCGGCGGCCTCTGCGTATGCCGAGTCCGCGCTCCCCGGCGGCCCGCGCGTGCCGAGCGTGCCGGCGATCGTGCGCACCACGGCATACGCCACCATCGCCGTCGGCGCGGTGGTGCTGGCCTTGGGCACGATCGTCACCGGATCCGGCCCGCACTCCGGCGATGCAGACGAGCCGGCGCGCTTTGGCTTCGACCCGCGCACCATCTCCTGGCTGCACGCCGACGCGGTCATGCTCTTCACCGGCCTCGTCGTCGCCATGGTGCTCGCCACGCATCTGCGCTCCACCTCGTCCAGACCGCGCGACGCGTGGCGGTCAGTGCTGCTGATCACCCTCGCCCAGGGCGTCGTCGGCTATACGCAGTACCTGACGAAGCTGCCCGTAGCGCTGGTACTGATCCACATGCTCCTGGCCACGCTCCTGGTCATCGGGTTGACGTATGGCGCCCACTCCCTCACCGAGCCCGGCAACCAGTCCGACTGACGCAGACAATTCCCGCGATACTGCTGCGGGCATTGATTCGCCGCCCGACTCTCCCGGTCATCTAGTCCTTGACCGGAAGCAGGTATGCGCGATGGCGAAGTCACCCGCACCACCACGCCCGAATGTCCGAACCGCCCTACGCACGCGCGCTCGGACAAGTTGGGCGACGGGGGTCCCTCAGCCGATCGCCAGATAGAGCAGCGGGTCGAGGGCGACGGCGAGGAAGAGCACGGTCACGTAGGTGATCGAGAAGTGGAAGAGCCGCATCGGCTTCATCACGGCCATCGAGGCGCCGGTGCGGGCCGCGCGAAGCAGGCGGTGGGCCTCGGCAAGGAAGAGTCCGCCAACGGCAACTGCGGCGACGGCGTAGAGCCAGCCCATGGGTGCGACCGGGATGAGCGTCAGGGAGACCAGGACCATCACCCACGAGTAGGCGACGATCTGCCTGCCGACGACCACATTGCTCTCGACGACCGGGAGCATCGGCACCCCGGCCGTGGCGTAGTCCTCCTTGAACCGCATCGACAGTGGCCAGTAGTGCGGCGGGGTCCAGAAAAAGATGATCAGAAAAAGTACGACCGCTGGCCAGCCGACCGAACCGGTGACAGCCGACCAACCGATCAGCACCGGCATACAGCCAGCCGCGCCACCCCAAACGATGTTCTGCGCGGTCCGGCGTTTGAGGATCATCGTGTAGCCCACGGCGTAGAGCACGATCGCGCCGAGCGAAAGGGCGGCTGACAGCGGATTGACGAGCAGCGCGAACCAGGCCGTCGACGTCACGGCGAGTGCGGTCGCAAAGACAACGGCCGCTCGCGGGGTCACCGCCCCCGTGACGAGGGGCCGGTTGGATGTGCGGCCCATGTGCGCGTCGATGTCGCGGTCGTAGACCATGTTGTAGGCGTTGGCCGATCCCGCGCTGAGCGTTCCGCCCACCAAGGTGACCAGCACCAGCCACCACGACGGCACCCCCCGCTGCGCAAGAAACATCGTGGGAACCGTTGTGACAAGCAGCAATTCGATGATGCGGGGCTTCGTCAAGGCGACGTATGCCGCGAGCGTGCGTCGCCACGACGGGGCCGGCGCGGCGAACGCGGGCGTCGAGTCGAGCGTGGTCACGGAGAAACCTTCGCAGAGGGAGTGCCGGCTTCCGGCAAGTCCGTGCAGTCTATCCACCGACCATCGGGCGACGTACGTCACACGCACACTAGGCTGCATACGTTCATGCCTGATGGCCTGCCCAAGGAAAGGTTCCCCGTGACCGCAACGTCGACCACCCCGGCTTCCAAGCGCTCCCCCAAGGCGCCGCCCGCTCGCTCCGTCCCGGCGCCGAAGGCGAAGAAGGCCGGGTGGTCCGACGTCGATATCCGCGCCGTCGACACGGCGCGCGTCCTCGCGGCCGACGCCGTCCAGAAGACGGGCAACGGCCACCCGGGCACCGCGATGAGCCTGGCCCCGGCGGCATACTTGCTCTACCACAACGTCATGCGCATCGACCCGGCCGACCCCCATTGGCTCGGGCGCGACCGCTTCGTCCTCTCCTGCGGGCACTCCAGCCTCACGCAGTACATCCAGCTCTACCTTTCGGGCTACGGCCTCGAACTCGACGACATCAAGGCGCTGCGCACCTGGGGGTCGTTGACCCCCGGCCACCCCGAGGTTCGCCACACAACGGGGGTCGAGATCACCACTGGTCCACTCGGCTCCGGCCTCGCGTCGTCCGTCGGCATGGCGATGGCCCAGCGCCGTCAGCGCGGCATGTTCGACCCGAACGCCAAGAAGGGCTCCAGCCCCTTCGACCACCACATCTGGGTGCTCGCCAGCGACGGCGACATCATGGAAGGTGTCACCCACGAGGCCAGCGCCCTCGCCGGTCACCAGGAACTGGGCAATCTGACCGTCATCTACGACCAGAACACCATCTCGATCGAGGACAAGACCGAGATCTCCTTCTCCGAGGACGTGGGCAAGCGCTACGAGGCTTACGGCTGGAATGTCGAGACGATCAACTGGCGCGGCGACGGCAACGGCTCAACCTATGTCGAAGATGTCGACGCGCTGCTCGCCGCGTGCGAGCGCAGCCGGAGCGCGAGCAAGCCGACGCTGATCATCTTGCGCACGATCATCGCCTGGCCCTCGCCGACCAAGCAGGACACCGGCAAGTCCCACGGCTCAGCTCTCGGCGACGCCGAGATCGCCGGCCTGAAGGAGGCGTTGGGCTTCGACCCGAAGAAGACCTTCGAGGTCGGGCGCGACGTGATCACGCATACGCGCCGGTCGCTCAAGGAGCGGGCCAAGGCCGCCAAGAAGGAGTGGGACGTCGACTACAAGGCGTGGCGCAAGGCGAATGCGGACGGCGCAGCCCTCCTCGACCGGCTGGTGGCAAAGGAACTACCGGCCGGCCTGGACAAGGCGGTGCCGAGCTTCCCCGCCGATGCCAAGGGTCTGGCGACGCGCGCCGCGTCCGGCAAGGTCCTGACGGCGCTCGCCGATGTCGTGCCCGAGTTGTGGGGCGGCTCGGCCGACCTCGCCGAGTCCAACAACACCACGATGGACGGCCAGCCGTCCTTCATTCCCACGGGCAAGCAGACGCGGGAGTGGTCGGGCGGTCCGTATGGACGCACGCTCCACTTCGGCATCCGCGAGTTCGGAATGGGCCTGATCCTCAACGGCATCGCCCTGCAAGGATTGACCCGCCCGTATGGTGGCACCTTCCTCGTCTTCTCCGACTACATGCGCGCCGCCGCGCGCCTGGCCGCGATCCAGCAGCTCGGCGTGACCTTCGTCTGGACGCACGATTCGATCGGCCTTGGCGAAGACGGCCCGACGCACCAGCCGATCGAGCACCTCGCGGCGCTGCGGGTGATTCCGGACTTCGATGTCGTCCGGCCGGCCGACGCCAACGAGACCGCTGCCGCCTGGGTGGCCATCCTGCGCAATGACCGCCCGGCCGGCTTGTGCCTGAGCCGGCAGGCTCTGCCGACCCAGGACCCCAAGGTCGCGAAGATCGCCAATGTCGCCAAGGGCGCGTACATCCTGCGCGAAGCCTCCACCGGCACCCCGGACGTGATTCTGATTGCTACCGGCTCCGAGGTCGGGTTGGCCATGAGCGCAGCCGAGGCCCTGGAGAAGGGCAAGATCGCCACGCGGGTGGTGTCGATGCCGTGCCGGGAATGGTTCGAGCGCCAGTCAAAGTCCTACCAGGAGAAGGTCCTTCCCACGGCGGTCAAGGCGCGTGTCAGCGTCGAGGCCGGCGTGCCGATGGGCTGGCGGGACCTGGTCGGCGACGCCGGCGAGATCATCGCGATTGACCACTTCGGAGCGTCAGCAGATGCAGCGACCCTCTTCCGCGAGTTCGGCTTCACCCCCGAGAAGGTGGTTGCGGCCGCCAAGAAGTCCCTCAAGGCGGCGGCCGCCGGTCGCGGCCCACAGGTTCCCCCGCCCAGCGCGGGCATGGTCGACACCCCCGATTCGGCCAACTAGTCCACGACGAGCACAAGGAGCGAAACCATGAGTGACAACGCGAACCTCAAGGCCCTCACCGACGCGGGAGTGTCGGTTTGGCTCGATGACCTCTCTCGCGAGCGGCTGACGTCGGGCAATCTGAAGGACGTCATGGAGCACAGCGGGGTGGTGGGCGTGACCACCAACCCTTCGATCTTCCAGGCGGCGCTCTCCAATGGCGACTCGTATGCCGCCCAGGTCGCGGAACTGGCGCAGGCCGGATCCTCGGTCGACGACGCCGTCTTCGCGATCACCACGACCGATGTTCGCGACGCCTGCGATGTCATGCGGCACATCTATGACGCGACCGGCGGCCAGGACGGCCGGGTCTCGATCGAGGTCGACCCTCGGTTGGCGCACGAGACCCAGGCGACTATCGACCAGGCAATCCAACTCTTCGACGCCGTCGACCGGCCGAATGTGATGATCAAGATCCCGGGCACCGAGGCCGGCCTGCCCGCGATCACCGAGGTCATCAGCCGGGGCGTCAGTGTCAATGTCACCTTGATCTTCAGCCTGGAGCGCTATCGCGAGGTGATGAATGCCTACATCAGTGGGTTGGAGAAGGCCCGTGAGGCCGGGGCCGACCTCTCGACGATCCACTCCGTCGCGAGCTTCTTCGTTTCCCGGGTCGACACCGAGATCGACAAGCGCCTCGATGCCATCGGCACCGCCGAGGCCACGTCGCTCAGGGGCCAGGCGGCCGTCGCCAACGCGCGGCTCGCCTACCAGGCCTACGAGGAGGTC
Organism: Nostocoides sp.; assembly: GCF_035343835.1. Taxonomy (NCBI): domain Bacteria; kingdom Bacillati; phylum Actinomycetota; class Actinomycetes; order Micrococcales; family Intrasporangiaceae; genus Nostocoides; species Nostocoides sp. Next base: position 27,243 of record NZ_DAOQZV010000004.1, read on the forward strand.
TTCTCGACCGCCCGCTGGGAGAGCCTGGCCGCGGAAGGCGCGCACAAGCAGCGACCGCTTTGGGCCTCGACGGGCGTGAAGAACCCCGACTACTCCGACACCCTCTATGTCACCGACCTGGTCGCGGCGAACACCGTCAACACCATGCCGGAGAAGACGCTGAATGCCGTCATCGACCACGGCAATATCTCCGGCGACCAGGTGACCGGGCATTACGCTGACGCCGCGCAGGTGCTCGACGCCATTGCCGGCCAAGGCATCTCCTATGCCGACGTCACGCAGGTGCTCGAGGACGAAGGCGTCGCCAAGTTCGAGGAGGCCTGGGGGTCGCTGCTCACCGACCTGCAGGCGGCCCTGGACGCGGCCAAGTAGGTTCCACGAGAAAGCCAACCAAGCACCATACGGAAAGGCAGTCGATGGCTCCCGCGCGAGTCGCTCCAGGAATCAACCCCCTCCGAGACCCGCGCGACAAGCGCCTGCCTCGGATCGCCGGGCCCAGCGCTCTGGTGCTCTTCGGAGTCACCGGAGATCTCGCGACCAAAAAGCTGATGCCGGCGATCTACGACCTTGCCAATCGCGGGTTGTTGCCGCCCGGCTTCTCGCTGGTCGGTTTCGCCCGCCGGGACTGGGCCGATCAGGACTTCGGCAAGATCGTCTATGAGGCGATCAAGGCCCGGTCGCGGACGCCTTTCCGTGAGGAGGTGTGGCGCTCGCTAGCCGAAGGCATCCGCTTCGTACCGGGCACCTTCGACGACGACAGCGCCTTCGACTTGTTGGCGGCGACCTTGGCCGAGCTGGACGAGATGCGTGGAACCGGTGGCAACACCGCCTTCTACCTCTCGATCCCGCCGGGCTTCTTCTCGACCGTGTGCCAGCAACTCGAGCGCGCGGGGCTGTCCACCCCGCGCGAGGGGTCGTGGCGCCGGGTGGTCATCGAGAAACCCTTCGGGCACGACCTGACGAGCGCCCGGGAGTTAAACAGGATCGTCGAGAGCGTCTTCCCGCCGGACGCGGTCTTCCGGATCGACCACTATCTCGGCAAGGAGACGGTGCAGAACCTCCTGGCGCTGCGCTTCGCCAACCAGATGTTCGAGCCGGTTTGGAACTCCAACTACGTCGACCACGTGCAGATCACGATGGCCGAGGACATCGGCATCGGCGCGCGGGCCGGCTACTACGACGGCATCGGTGCCGCACGCGATGTCATCCAGAACCACCTCCTCCAGCTGCTCGCCCTGACCGCGATGGAGGAGCCGGTCTCCTTCGACGCCAGTGGCCTGCGTCTGGAGAAGGAGAAGGTGCTCGGCGCGGTCCGCATCCCCAAAGACCTCTCGAGCGGCACCGCGCGCGGGCAGTATGCCGCGGGCTGGCAGGGCGGCGAGCAGGTCGTCGGCTATCTCCAGGAGAAGGGCGTGCCCACCACGTCCACCACCGAGACGTATGCCGCGGTCCGCCTTGACATCGAGACCAGGCGCTGGGCCGGGGTGCCCTTCTATCTGCGCACCGGCAAGCGACTGGGGAAGCGGGTCACCGAAATCGCGGTCGTCTTCAAGAAGGCTCCGCACCTGCCCTTCGACGACACCGCGACCGAGGAGCTGGGTCAGAACGCCGTGGTCATCCGGGTCCAGCCCGATGAGGGTGTGACCCTGCGCTTCGGGGCCAAGGTCCCCGGTGCGCAGATGGAGGTGCGCGATGTGACCATGGATTTCGGCTATGGCCGCGCCTTCACCGAGTCCTCCCCCGAGGCGTATGAGCGCCTCATCCTCGATGTGCTGCTCGGCGAGCCCCCGCTCTTCCCCCGCCACGAGGAGGTGGAGCTGTCCTGGCAGATCCTCGACCCGATCGAAAAGTTCTGGGCGGCCAAGGGCGCCAAACCCGATCAATACCAGCCAGGCGGCTGGGGCCCGAAGTCGGCCGACGAAATGATGCGCAGTGACGGCCGCGAGTGGAGGCTGCCATGACCACCCCAATCAGTTCTCCGCTCCTGCGTCGCTCCGATACTGATAGGGGTCCCCGGTGACCACCCCAATCAGTTCTCCGCTCCTGCGTCGCTCCGATACTGATAGGGGTCCCCGGTGATCGTCGACCTGCCCAGCACCACGACCAGCGCGATCTCCAAGCGACTGGTCACCCTGCGCGATGACGTGGGTGCGATGGCCTTGTCCCGGGTGTTGACCCTGGTGGTCATCACCGACGAGGCCGACGCGGACCAGGCCATCGAGACGGCCAACCGCGCCAGCCGCCTGCACCCGTGCCGCATCATCGTGGTGGTCTCGGCCAACAAGCGCGGCTCCGCCCGCCTCGACGCTCAGATCCGTCTCGGCGGCGACGCGGGCGCCAGCGAGGTCGTCGTCCTGCGGCTCTACGGCCCGCTGACCGATCAAGGCCGTTCGGTCGTCATCCCGCTCCTGTTAGCCGACTCGCCCATCGTCGCCTGGTGGCCGGGCACCCAGCCCAAGGACGCCGGCACCGACCCGATCGGGGCGATGGCGCAGCGCCGGATCACCGATGCCTCGCGGGCGGGCGTCAAGCCGAAGACGGTCCTCGCCCGGCTCGCCGACACCTACACCTCTGGCGACACCGACCTGGCGTGGTCGCGGATCACTCTGTGGCGCGGCTTGCTCGCGGCGGCTCTGGACCAAGCACCATACGAGCAAGTCACCGAGGCGCTCGTCGTCGCGTCCCCGGAATCCCCATCGGGTGACCTGCTGGCCGGCTGGCTCGCCCAGAGCCTCAAGTGCCCCGTGTCACTGGCCCGGGCCTCGACCGGGCGCGGCATCATCTCGGTTCGGCTGACCCGCAAGGCCGGGACCATCGACCTGGTGCGGCCGCAAGACGGCAATGTCGCCACGTTGATGCAGACCGATCAACCCGAGCGGACCATTGCCCTGCCGCACCGCAAGGACGCCGAGTGCCTGGCGGATGAGTTGCGGCGGCTCGATGAGGACGAGGTCTACGAGGACGCCCTGCGCCTGGGGTGGCCCAAGGTCGGGTCCAAGACCGTCACCCAGAGCACTGCCGTTCGTGCGGGGCTGGTGACCTCGGAGGCCGAGGCCGCGAAGATCGCTGCGCGGGTCCGGCGCCGCTCCCGGCTCGGGAAGGCCGCCTCCATGGTCACGACGATGCCGCCCGAAGTCGACGACCCCAAGGCGGTTCAGGTCGCCACTGCCGAGAAGCTTGCGGCCTCGCCCAAGACCGAGCACGACGCCCCAGTCGCGCCCAAGTCCCGCGCGGTCAAAAAGGCCATCGGAGACGCGAAGTGAGCGCGCCCGCGCGGGTAGTTGTCCATCCCGGCAAGCAGGCCCTGGCCGACGGCGCGGCCGCCCGCCTCGTCCTCGCCCTCCAGGATGCGCAAACGGCCCGAGAAACGGTTCACATCTCGGCGACCGGCGGCTCGATGGGATCGGCGCTCTGGGCCGCGGTGGCCGTGTCCCCGCTGCGTGATCTGGTCGATTGGTCGCACGTGCACGTGTGGTGGGGCGACGAGCGCTATCTGCCGGTCGGCGACCCCGACCGCAATGACACCCAGAACGACGCGGCGGGTCTCGCCGCCCTGGGGCTCCCGCCGCAGAATGTGCACCGGGTGGCGGGGCCGGACACCAGCGCGTCCCCCGAGACGAGCGCGCTGGCCTACGGCGAGGAGTTGCGGGCGGCGGGCTCGGGCGCCTGGGATGTGATGATCCTCGGCGTCGGTCCGGACGGGCACGTCGCCTCGCTCTTCCCCGGTCACCCGGCGCAGCTGAGCGCGGAGGCGATCGCGGTGGCGGTGCACGACTCCCCCAAGCCGCCGCCCACCCGCGTGTCGTTGACCCTCGAGTGCCTCGCCCGATCGCAACGGGTGTGGTTCATCGTGGCCGGCGCGGATAAGGCCGAGGCGGTGCGCAACGGGCTAGCCGGTGCCGCCCCCGAGATCTCAACAGCGGCCCAGGTGCACGGCGAGGCCGAGACCTTGTGGCTGCTCGACGCCGACGCCGCGGGGTGAGCCTGCCTCCCGAGCTTGAGCTTGCGGCCATTGACGGACTTCAGCGAACGACGGGAAGATGCATGGATGCGCCCACGTCCTTGACGAAGTCGCTCACCGCATAGCTATCGGCGGACAGCTTTGGCGGGTCGAGGATGAACTCGGACGGATAGCGATATTGGTGGACGAGGGTGCCGTCCGCCGATGTGAGGCTTCAGCGGATCAGGCCGCGTCCGCGCAGGGATTCGAGCGCCTCGTCGAGTATCTGGGCGCCGTCGGTGTCGGAGCGGCGCTCCTTCACATAGGCCAGGTGGGTCTTGTAGGGCTCGACCTTGGGCGCGGTCGGCGGGTTCTCGTGGTCCTGACCCGCGGGGAGACCGCATCGGGGGCAGTCCCACAACTCGGGAATCAGCAGCCCGGCTTCCTGCGCGAAACTCGGCCGGGTTTCATGCCCATTGGCGCAGTAATAGGAGACGAACACCCGGGCGGCAACCTCACCGCGCTCGGCCTCGCCCATCGGTCCGGCGCCGACCCGGCTCCCACGAATTGCGTTACCACCAGCCATATGTCCCTGGCATCCTCTCTGAGCCGAGCGATCACATTGTGCGAAACGTCCGGGTCCGCGACCCGGGGGGTGGTGCAGATCGGGGCCGCCGCCCCGCCGATCACGTGTTGAAGCGGTCGATCAGCCCGATGCCGACGATCGCCGTCGTCCAGATCAAGGCGATGACGATGGTGATCCGGGTGAGGTTCTTCTCGGCCACCGATGAGGAGCTCATCGAGGTCGACAGTCCGCCGCCGAACATGTCCGAGACGCCGCCGCCCTTGCCCTTGTGCAACAAGATGAGCAGAGTCAGGAAGCCACCGGAAATCACCAGCAACACCTGCAAACCGATTCGGACCGCGTCCACGCCATCAGCCTTTCACGTCTTCTCGAACTCCACGAGCAGCCGAAACCGGCCTCGGGCAGGATACCCCGCAGCACCCACCTCAACCCAACGACGGCGCGGGAACGCCTGGTTCCCGCGCCGTCGTCGATGGGACCGGGACGGTCAGCTCGCCGTTAGGTGCGACTGGTAGCGGCAGATCGCCGCAAACTCCGGCGCGTCCAGCGATGCTCCACCCACGAGCGCGCCGTCGACGTCGGGGCCGGCCATGATCGCGGCGATATTGCCGGACTTGACCGAGCCGCCATACAGGATGCGAATGCCGTCCGCGGTGTCGCCGGAGTAGAGCTCGGCGAGTTCGCCCCGGATCGCCCCGCACACCTCCTGCGCGTCCTCCGGCGTGGCGACCTCGCCGGTGCCGATCGCCCAGATGGGCTCGTAGGCGATGACGACGGATCGCACCTGCTCCGGGGTCAGCTGGGACAGGCCGGCGCGGACCTGGTCGAGCACGTGCGCGACCTGGTTGCCGGCCTTGCGCACCTCCAGGCCCTCGCCACAGCAGAAGATCGGCGTCAACCCATAGCGGTATGCCGCGACCAACTTGTCCGCGACGACAGCGTCGCTCTCGTCGTGGTATTCGCGTCGTTCGCTGTGCCCGACAATCACATAGGTGCACCCGAGCTTGGCCAGGAAGGCGCCGCTGATCTCACCGGTGTAGGCGCCGCTGTCATGGACGGAGAGGTCCTGCGCGCCGTACTTGATGGACATCTTGTCGCCGTCGACCAGGCTCTGGACGGTGCGGATGTCGGTGAAGGGCGGACAGACCGCGACCTCGACGGAGCCGTAGTCGTGCTTGGCGTCCTGAAGGCTCCAGTCCAACTTCTGCACGAGATGAGTCGCCTCGATGTGATCGAGGTTCATCTTCCAGTTCCCCGCCATCAGGGGAGTACGGGACATTATTTGCCTTCCAGAATGGCGATGCCGGGGAGCGTCTTGCCCTCGAGGTATTCGAGGGATGCCCCGCCACCGGTGGAGATGTGCCCGAAGTCGGAGTCGGCATACCCGAGCTGCCGCACGGCGGCCGCCGAGTCGCCGCCACCGACGACGGTGAGCGCGCCGGCCGAGGTCGCGTCGACGAGCGCCTGGGCGACGGCCTTGGTACCGGCAGCGAAGGGGGCCATCTCGAAGGCACCCATCGGGCCGTTCCAGAAGACCGTCTTGGCGTCGGCGAGCTTGCTCGCGTAGACCGCGGCCGACTTCGGGCCGATGTCGAGACCCATCATGTCGGCGGGGATCGCGTCAGCGGCGACGACGGCGGCCTCGGTGTCGGCGCTGAAGTCCGTGCCGCACACGATGTCGACGGGCAGGACCAGCTCGACGCCCTCGGCCGCGGCGCGCTCAAGATAGCCCTTGCACGCGTCGACGCTCGCCTCGTCGAAGAGGCTCTTGCCGATCTCGTGGCCCTGGGCGGCGAGAAAGGTGAAGAGCATCCCGCCACCGATCAGGAGGCGGTCGGCCTTGCCGAGCAGGTTGTCGATGACGGCGAGCTTGTCGGCCACCTTGGCTCCGCCGAGCACCACGACATACGGGCGCTGCGGGTCCTCGGTCAGCCGCTTGAGCACGTCCACCTCGGCGGCCACGAGCCCACCCATCGCGGACGGCAGGAGCGTCGCGACGTCGTACACGCTCGCTTGCTTGCGGTGCACGACACCGAAGCCGTCGGAGACATAGGCATCCGCTAGGCCGGCGAGGGCGCCCGCGAACTCCGCGCGTTCCTCGTCGGTTTTGGCCGTCTCCCCCGCGTTGAAGCGGAGGTTCTCCAAGAGCACGACGCCACCGTCGGCCAGGCCGTCGACCGCAGCTTGCGCGGAGGGGCCGACGGTGTCGTCGGCGAACGTGACCGGCGCGCCGAGCAGCTCGGAAAGCCGCGCGGCCACCGGGGCCAGCGAGTACTTGGCCTCGGGAGCGCCCTTGGGACGGCCAAGGTGCGCGCACACGATCACGCGCGCGCCCGCCTCGGTCAGAGCCTTGATAGTCGGCAACGAGGCCCGGATGCGCCCGTCGTCGGTGATCGTGGTCCCGTCAAGGGGGACATTGAGGTCGGACCGGACGAGGACGCGCTTGCCGCGTAGGTCGCCCAGCGAAGCCAGGTCACCCATGGTGGATCAGAGGCTCTTGCCCACGAGGTTGACCAGGTCAACGAGCCGGTTGGAGTAGCCCCACTCGTTGTCGTACCAGCCGACGACCTTGACCTGGTTGCCGATGACCTTGGTCAGCGGCGCGTCGAAGATGCAGGATGCCGGGTCGGTGACGATGTCCATCGACACGATGGGGTCCTCGGAGTACTTGAGGTAGCCCTTGAGCTGTCCGGACTCCGCGGCCTTCTTGACGATCGCGTTGACCTCGTCGACCGTGGTCTCGCGGCTGGCCTCGAAGGTCAGGTCGGTGGCGGATCCGGTCGGGGTGGGCACGCGCAGGGCGTAGCCGTCGAGCTTGCCCTTGAGCTCGGGCAGTACCAAGGCCACGGCCTTCGCCGCACCGGTCGTCGTGGGGACGATGTTGAGGGCGGCGGCGCGGGCGCGACGCAGGTCCTTGTGCGGGCCGTCCAGGAGGTTCTGGTCGCCGGTGTAGGCGTGGATGGTCGTCATCAGGCCGCGGACGATACCGAGCTCGTCGTTGAGGGCCTTGGCCATCGGGGCGAGGCAGTTGGTCGTGCACGAGGCGTTGGAGATGATGTTGTGCTTCTCCGGGTCGTAGTCGCCGTCGTTGACGCCCATGACGAAGGTGGCGTCCTCGTTCTTGGCCGGCGCGGAGATGATGACCTTCTTGGCGCCACCGTCGATGTGGGCCTTGGCCTTGGTCGCGTCAGTGAAGAAGCCGGTGGACTCGATGACGATGTCGGCGCCGACCGACTTCCAGTCCAGGTTGGCCGGGTCACGGTCGGCGAAGACCTTGAAGGACTTGCCGTCCACGGTGATCGACTCGTCGTCATAGGTGACGTCACCGTCGAGGCGGCCCAGCACGGAGTCGTACTTGAGCAGGGTGGCGAGCGTCTTGTTGTCGGTCAGGTCGTTGACCGCGACGATCTCGACGTCTGCACCTGAGTCCAGCACGGCCCGGAAAAAGTTGCGGCCGATGCGGCCGAAGCCGTTGATGCCAACGCGAACAGTCATGCGAAAGCCTTGCCTTCCGATAGGGGTGTTGGTGACGCGGCAGTGCGTTCACCCGATCCACTCCCCAGCTTATTGCGACGGTGTGACAGGCCGGACGTCGCCCACGGATCGGACACAACGACGCCGTTCGTCTCGCCTGTCGACCGGCCGTCGGAAGCGGTCAGGAATCGAGCATGTCGAGGGTCAGCGAGGCCTCGGTGTCCGGTATGCCGAGCTCCGCGGCTCGCTTGTCGGCCATCGCCAGCAGGCGGCGGATTCGCCCAGCGACAGCGTCCTTGGTCATCGGCGGATCGGCCAGGCCGCCCAACTCCTCCAGCGAGGCCTGCTTGTTGGCGACGCGCAGGTCGCCAGCCACACGAAGGTGATCCGGCACATCGTCGCCGAGGATCTCCAGCGCTCGCTGAACGCGGGCGCCCGCCGCCACCGCGGCGCGTGCCGAGCGACGCAGGTTGGCATCGTCGAAGTTCGCGAGACGGTTGGCCGTGGCGCGTACTTCGCGGCGCATCCGCCGCTCCTCCCACACAAGCACGGCCTCGTGTGCTCCCATCCGCGTCAACATCGCGCCGATCGCGTCGCCGTCCCGTATGACGACCCGGTCGATGCCGCGCACATCGCGCGCCTTCGCGGGGATCTCGAGCCGCCGCGCGGCCCCGACGAGCGCGAGTGCCGCCTCGGCCCCCGGGCAGGTGATCTCCAGTGCCGAACTGCGACCGGGCTCGGTCAGCGAGCCGTGCGCGAGGAAGGCACCACGCCACGCGGCGACCGAGTCGCATACGGAGCCGCCGACGACCTTGGGTGGCAGCCCGCGCACCGGCCGCCCGCGCGGATCGATCAGGCCCGTCTGGCGGGCCAGGGCCTCACCGCCTTCGATGACGCGGACGACATACCGGCTGCCGCGGCGCAGGCCGCCCGCGGCGAGCACAAGCACCTCGCTGCGATGCCCGTAGAGCTCGTGGATCTCGCGGCGCAACCGCCGCGCGACATTGGGGGTGTCGAGCTCGGCTTCGACAACGATCCGGCCGCCGATGATGTGCAGACCCCCGGCAAAACGCAACATCGCGGCCACCTCTGCCTTGCGGCAGCAGGACTTCGTCACCTCGAGACGACTCAGTTCGTCTTTCACGGATGCGGTCATGGCCATCGGGCCATCCTGCCATCCCCGGCGAGGGTCGGCGTCCCCGGCAAGTCAGACCTCGTGACCGCCGAAGATGTCGCGATAGGCGGCCGCGAGCCGCAGCGGATCGTGCGCACCCGGAGTGCGCGGCGAGGAGACCGGCGTGACCAGGAGCGCGGCACCGAGGCTAGCGACAGCGGCTCGCAACTCGTCCTCGTCCTCGACGATCGATGGATCGGCGAGGACGACGTCGAAGCGCAGCCCGGGCGCATGCATACGAAGCGAATCGATGTGGCGCACAGCGGAATAGCCGAGAGTCTCCTTGGTCTGCATCTCCAGGTTCAAGGTCAGCATCTTGCGCGCCGGGCTGTCCTGCAGGGCCTGTTTGAGCGCCGGAACGAGAAGGTGCGGCAGGACCGAGGTGAACCAACTCCCAGGTCCGAGAACGATCCAGTCGGCTTCCATCAAGGCGGCGAGCGTGCCGGCATGTGCCGGTGGATCGCTGGGGTGCAGGGCGACCGACTGCACCTGCCCCGCCGTTCGCGCAACCTGCTGCTGGCCCACGACCGCGACCAGGTTCCCGGGTCGCTCGGGATCCATGGCCACCTGAGCGGTGATCTCCAGGGGGACCGCGGCCATGGGCAGCACCCGGCCGTGCGCATTGAGCAGCCGTCCGACCAGGTCGAGCCCGTGGACCGGCTCGGGGTCGAGATCCCACAGCGCGACGATCAACAGATTGCCGAGAGCATGTCCCCCGAGCGGCCCGTCCCCGGAAAATCGGTGCTGCAGGACATCGCGCCACTGGTGGCCCCATTGCGTGTCATCACACAGGGCCGCCAGAGCCATCCGCAGGTCGCCGGGCGGGAGCACGCCGAACTCTTCGCGCAGCCGCCCACTCGACCCGCCGTTGTCGGCGACCGTGACGACGGCCGTGATTCGATCGCACACCAGCCGCAGCGCGGTCAGCGAGGCGGCCAGGCCGTGCCCGCCGCCGAGGGCGACGACAACCGGGGCGTTCACTCGCGCCCCAGATCGCGGTGCACGACGAAGGTCGAGAGCCGGGGGCCGGTCAGTTCGGCAGCGAGACGCTCCGCAACGGCGACCGAGCGGTGTTTGCCACCGGTACAGCCGACGGCGACGGTGGCATACCGGCGCCCCTCGCGGGCATACCCCTCGGTGACGGTTTCCATGAGCGAGACCACCTTCTCGACGAATTCGGCGGCGCCGTCCTGCGCGAAGACGAACTCCGACACCGGCGCCTCGATGCCGGTGTGATGGCGCAATTGTGGAACCCAGAACGGATTGGGCAGGAAGCGCATGTCGAAGACGAAGTCGGCGTCCAAGGGCACGCCGTACTTGAACCCGAACGAGAGCACCGCCACCCGCGTCCGCTCCTCGGAGATGGCAAAGAGCGGTGTCACCTTCCGCGTGAGCTGATGAACGTTCAGGCCGCTGGTGTCGAGGACGACGCTGGCCATCGCGCGCAGATCGTGGAGGAGTTCTCTCTCCTCGTGGATGCCGTCCAGAAGTCGGCCCTCCCCCTGGAGCGGGTGCGGCCGTCGGACACTCTCAAAGCGGCGCACCAGGGCCTCATCGGTGGCGTCGAGGAAGATGACATTCGGGGTCCAACCGCGCCGTTCGAGGTCGCCGATCGCCTCGCTCAAGGTGACATTGAACTCGCGCGCTCGCACATCCACCACGGCAGCGACCCGGGTGCGAGCGGCATCGCTGCCGCGTTCCCTCTGCAGACGCGACGCGAGTTGGACGAGGTCGAGGATCAGCGCGCCCGGGAGGTTGTCGACGACATACCAACCGAGATCTTCCATCACCCGGGCCACGGTGGACCGGCCGGCTCCGCTCATCCCGGTGACGATGATGAAGTCGATCTCCATGCCCCTCACTGCCGGCCTCCTCGACACGGTCGGTGCTCGTCGTCACCCTATCCGGGCCACCCGGGCGACACCCGAGCACTTACGGTTGGTGACCACGTGCCCGAGCGACGACCCGCGACGTATGCCGCGCCGGAGCGCCCTCGCCG
>NZ_DAOQZV010000005.1:0-36967 GCF_035343835.1 Nostocoides sp.
GTGATATTGGCCATGACTTTCCTCCTTGAATCTGAACCAGGCTCTCTGGCTGTTGATGAACCTACGGACTCGTTACCGGAATGTCGATGGGTTCGGCGACCCACGCCGAGTCAACGAACGCACCGAGGCGCGAGACCAGCAGCCAATGCTCGATTGTTGTCTTGGCCACGGGTTGACATTGGCACCAGCCGCGAGGTCTCGCCAGTCCTCAGATTTGACGACACAAGCACGTCATTCGGCGACCGGAATCTGCACCTTGACGTACTTCCCGGACGCGATCCAGTAGCCCCGCCCGGGAGGGAAGTCCGCGGGACGGGTTCGCGGGGTCGGCGTGTTGAGGAGGTTGTCCGCGTCGTCTGTACTGGGCCTGAGCACCAAACCCGTTCGCGCTGAACGGAATTCACGCAGGAGGTCGGAGTATGTCGTCCAGTCCGAGGTGTCGCCGTCAGCCACGATCGGGTGTCCGTGCTTCTTGGCGAGCACCGCCAGCTCACGCAATGCGTCATCCACGGGCCCATCGACGAAGGCAGGCAGATTCTCGATGATGACAACCACGCCTGGTCCGGTGTCCGGCGGCGGACTCGCAAGGCTCGACGCCAGACGGGACGCGAGCTGCACTGATTGCTCCGGATCGTGCTGCGACTCGCGCCAAAGTGCCAATCCCGACAGGGGCGACTTGCGGTGCGCGAAATGGAACAGCTCCGCTCTCGGATACGCCCGATGCAAGGATTCGGCGAACCAGCGCAGTGCCGACGTCTTGCCCACTTGAGCACCGCCGGCCACGAGTATGGGACCGGACGGGTCGAATCCGATGGGCTGCAGGGACTCGTCCGAAACGCCCACCACCGGGCGGCCGGCGACGCTCGCGGGCACTTGCGCCGCCGTGATCAGTGCGGGCAGCGCGCGCACTGGCTCGGGCCGCACGGACAGCTTGTGAGCCACCGTCTGAGCGAGTTCCTCCAGGAGCCGGGCCTGGACCGCAACACTGCGTTCGCCACCGAAGATCGCCAACTGCAACTCCTGCGGCTTGTCGGCCTGGAGGGCACGGCCGGGTGGGCTGGCGGGCGTGAGGATGTCACGCGGCACGCCCAGGGCCAGGTAGCCATCCTCGTCGGCCTGGCGCAGCACCACTCGGCGCAGGAAGCTTGCCGCCACCGTCGTCGGGACGGCATTCGGGCGGTCGGCCGTCATGGCGACGTGGATGCCGAGTGCGCGCCCCTCGCCGACAATCTTCAGGAAGGCGGTGTAGACAGCGTCGAGATGGATGGAGCCTTCATACTCCGACCGGAAGGCTCCGAAACCATCGACGAGCACCAGGATCCGCGGCTCGTTGGGCGCGCCGGCTAACTCCCGGTAGTCCTTGAGAGTGGCCGCACGCACCGCGGAGAAGCGCTCGGTGCGTTCGTCCACGACGGCCACCAGCCGCCTGATGAGGCGACGGATTCGTTCTTCGTCTTCGCCGCGGATCACTGCACCGACGTGCGGCAAGGTCTCGAGCGACGCCAGCGCGCCACTGGCGAAGTCCAGGGCATAGACGTGAATCACGCCTCCACGAGGCAGGATCGCCGCGGCCGCCGCCAACGTCCGAAGTGCCGCCGACTTCCCCGAGCCGGTCGCTCCGTAGTAGAGGATGTTCCCGTCGACATCGGGCCGGAAATGCTCCGCGATTTGCCGCTGATTCTCTGGATCGTCGAGCACGCCAAGGACGAGCGCATCGTCGCTGCGCTGGGTGAGCAGACGCAGGTTGTAGATATCCGCCAAGGAGTCCAGCCAAGGCTTTCGCGGCGCCGGCACGCGCCCCAACTGCGCCGCCGCGGCGATCGAGGCCGTAATCCGATCGAGGTCCGTCGCGACCGGGGCGGGCGCCGACTGCACAGCCGGCGGGGTCCAGCTTCGCCCCGCACCGAAGTCCAGGCTTGAGACCTGGATCGGTGGCGCTTGGGGCGTCGCTGGTGTGCGTGACCCCGGATACGCGGACTGGAACTGCATGATCCGCCCCGGCCCGGTCTTGGCCGCGCCGCGCCCGGGGGTGCCGGGATCGAAGTGCGCCGCCATCGGGGTGCCCAGCACATCCGATGAGTCGGATTCGTCGGCCATCCGCAGGGCGATCCGCAGGTTGGTATTGGCTCGCAGGTTGTCCTTGATGACACCCGCGGGGCGTTGGGTCGCCAGAATGAGATGCAGCCCCAGGGAGCGACCGCGCTGGGCGACGTCGACCACGCCGTCGACGAACTCCGGCACCTCACCGACCAGGGCCGCAAATTCGTCTACGACGATGATCAAGCTGGGTGGGCAGTCCGGATCTCCTGTGCGTTCGAGATCGATCAGGTCCTTCTTGCCCCTGTCGTTCAACAGGTGCTCGCGGAAGCGCAACTCCGCCCGTAGGCTCTTCAGCGCGCGCTGGACGAGGTAGGGCGAGAGATCGGTGACCATACCCACCGTGTGCGGCAGATCCACGCACCGGGCAAATGCGCTTCCGCCCTTGTAGTCGACGAACAGGAAGGCGACTCGGTCCGGGCTGTAGGCACGCGCCAGCCCGAGGACCCAGGCCTGCAGGAATTCGCTCTTGCCGGCACCCGTAGTTCCCCCCACCAGGGCGTGCGGCCCTTGGGTGCGCAAGTCCAGCGCGAACTTCTCCGACCCGGTATGCCCGACCAACGCCCGCAAGCCGGCAGGGCGGTCCACGGCCAGCGCGGGCGTTCCGTCGCGCACTGTTAGCGAGCCGTTCTCGCGCCAGCCGGCCAGCACCGCTTCCGGATCGTCGGGAGAGGCGTCGTCGTAAAGAGCGACGAGAGGGACCGACCGTGGCACATCGCTATCGTCGTCGGTGGGTGCCCCGCTGTCGGTCACCGGCGCAAGTTGTCGAGCCACTTGCGCCGCCGTGGCCAGGTCCAGACCCTCGCAATGCAAGGGGTTCAGCGTCTTCTCGGTGCGGACCATGCCCGCGACCGGGTTCGTCGAACCGATGTCCACGAACGTCCGGCAGGCACCCGGAATCACGTGTCTGCTGGTGGCGACCCACACCACAAAAACACCGAAATCCGGACCGCGTTCGGCCACGCGGGTCAACCGGCCGCGATCCACCAGCGACTCATCAACGATGACCACGACTGCCGGCAAGGGAGATTGCGGACGGTCCTCGTCCTTGACCAGGGGGCCCCTCGCCGCCGCCGTCGCTCCGGACGCTTGCCGACGCACGTCGATCACGTCCTCGATCTGACCCAAGAGGCTCGTCCCGCTGATGGCGTCGGCCACCAGGTGTTGGCTGACGGGTGAGTGCGGCGAGGCCACATGGGGCAGCCACTCGAGCCACGACCAGCGCTGCCTGCCCGCGCTCGACGTCAGAACGCACAGCACGACCTCGGCCGGCGAATGCAGGATGGCGATCTGCGCGACGAGGGCGCGGGCGACATCGTCCACCGGCCCCCGGTCACCGCTGAGGCCGATTCCGCCGACCGAGCGCAGGTCGGCAACCACGGGGGCGTCACGTAGCGTCAGCAACGACTGGTGGGCCGCGACGACCTTGTCCACACACTCCGGGACACCGACGCGTTTCGGCCGCTCCACAATGCACTTCGGCTCGACTGCGCCGATGCCGAGTCGGGTCTGGAGGAACTCCGGGTGTTCGGGACGGCGGGACCACATCACCGGGCTCAGGCTCGCTGCGGCCTGCACGCACTGGGCCACTGATGGGTGCATGTTCAGCAGCTGTTCGCGTTCTCGATCATGCGCGTGGCGCACCTCGGTCGTCACCCGCTCAAGATCCTTCTCGAAGGTCGCGAGGTCGAGCCTGAGCTGGCGCCGCGAGTCGACCTTCTGGCCGAAGAAGCTCCCCGCCATCATCACCGGGCTCATCATGATGAAGAGCACGGCCTGCGGTGTTCGGTTGAAGGCGAACATGACCGTCCCCATCAGCAGGGGCGCCATCATCGCCACCCAGGGGAAGAAGCTCGCTCGGGGCGCCCGCGGCGCATCCGGCAATGCCATGGACTCAGACCTGGGACGTTCCAGGACCCGCGGCGGACGGACGAAGGCCACATCGCTGGTTGCCTCACCCTGCACGGACGTCTGCAGTTGGGACACGGTGAACGTCGTCGCCCCGACGGTGACCAAGTCCCCATTGCCCAGCGTGGCCCGCGCGACGCGGACCCCCCCGATCACGACACCATTGGCCGAGTTTGTGTCGACGATGTCCACTCGATCTCCGACGTTGA
The DNA here is from genome assembly GCF_035343835.1 of Nostocoides sp. Lineage (NCBI taxonomy): Bacteria > Bacillati > Actinomycetota > Actinomycetes > Micrococcales > Intrasporangiaceae > Nostocoides > Nostocoides sp. The sequence goes on from NZ_DAOQZV010000005.1 coordinate 4,215, forward strand.
TTCGTGCGTGGCGCTTCGAGACAAGCGGGTCGTTGACGCGAACATCGCAATCGTGAGAACGACCGAGGTCGCTCGAGCCGATGGGCAGTTGCACCTCGAGCCCGGAGTTCGGCCCGGTCACGACGCGCAGCAGCGCGCCCACGCTGCCCCGATCCGCCTTGCCGGCTGCCGCGGCATGAGCCAGTTCGACGGTTGCCCCGGAGCGGAGCCCGGCCTCCAGGACCGGCGTCGCCGGCGCCAGGGTCGCCCCCTCGCCGCGCGATCCGAGCAAGCGCAAGGTCAGGTCCCGTCGTCCCGGATCGGCCCTGCCGTCCTCACCCGCCGCGAGCGCCGCCGCCATATCCCCGGCCGTCGCCGTCCCGTCCGCCACGATTTGCACATTGGCGCGGCTGCCGTCGGGACGCCGCAAGGTGAGCCGGATTCTCATTCGTCGTCTCCCGGGTCCTCGATCGGGTGGCCTTGAGCGGCGCGGGCCAGGACGGTGGCGTTCTTGCGTGCCTCACGATCGAGGAGGGGCAAGTCGGAGCGCGTGACGAGGAGGGTAGAAACGGCATACTCGACGAGTTGTAGGCGCCTATTGCTTGCCTCGGCACCGGGGCTACCGTGCAGGCCGCGCACCCCGGCGCGAGTCAGCTTGTCGCAGACATTGTCCAGCTTGCGGTTGAACCGCGTCTGCGCCCAGCCGAGACGACGCGCGGCATCCACCGCAGCAGGTACTTCGGCCGCTCCCGATCCGGCGCGCCGCAGGAGTGGTTCGGCAAGGGCGAGGATGGCCAACAGCTGAGTCTCGGTGAACGTGGTCGGCGAGATGGTGGTGTCGCCCGTCGTGACCACGCGGTGTTGCTGGGTCTCATAGGTCGCCACGTCCGTGGTCAGGATGACCTCGTACGCCGTGGCACCCGCTGTGAAGGTCAGCAGCGTGCTCGGGAAGACGAGCGGTAACCGCGCCCCCGCGGCGAGCGATGTCCGCATCAGCCCCTGCCCATCGGTGAGGAAGGCCGCGATCCGTGATCCCACATTGCGCACCCACCACAGACCGTCCACCAGGCTGAACTCGATGAAATGCCGGTGGAGATACGGATTGTCGTCGATCACGAGGTCACCCTCCCGGCCGATGACAAAGCTGGTCGAGCCGTCGAGTTGATGCACCTCGCCCGCGAAATCGACTGTCAGGGAATATGTTTCGTCAGTCATCAGACGCACTCCTTGATGGGATCGGACTTGGATCCGGTCTGTCGGACAAGCTGGACCGACACACACGTGCGCCCCTTGACGGCGGGCACCGTCACCCGCGTCTCGCTCGTCTGAACCAGCGTCAACTCGGTCGACGGATCCAGGACGCCGTAGAGATAGACATCCCCCGGTAGCGGCGCGGGATTCGACCACTTCGCCGTGACCTTGCTGCCCGACTTGGCCAGCGTCAACCCGACCAGGGGCGGGACGACATCGCCGATCGGATCCACAGGGGCGGCAGTCGTATTGGTCGTCTGCCCGGCAGTTGTTCCTGAGTCCCCTTGCGAGAGAATGAGGTACGCACTGACTCCGCCGACTGCAAACAGGGCCGCGACAGCGGCAGCAATGACGCCGACCCGAGAACCACCGGCCGGGGGGGGCTCGACAGGCGGGTCGGGCGGTCGCGCCACCCGAGCATCTCCGGTCCGGTCGGCCCGCTGGGTGTCGCCCTCGATGAGCCCGGGCACCGGTAGGGCGGGTAGTTGCGTCACTCGCGTCGGCGAGCCCGAACCGAAAGCATCGATGACACCGGGCTGTAGTCGGCGATCACCACCCACGTGCGTGGAACTCTCGGTGACGGCGTGAGGTGCGCCGCGATCGAGAGTCGATGCGACCGGCTGCGAGGTGGGCGTCGCACGTGGCGACGTATGCCGATTGGTCTCGACCGGCTGGCTCGTCCCGCTCGGGTCGACGGGCGTGTATCCGGAAACCACGGTTCCGCTTCGCTCGCCCGAGTCCGCCTCTATCTCCTCATCGTCGGAGAGGACCTCCAAGGGCGTGGGGCGAATGTGCATCTCGTTCTGAACGGCGTTGAGCGCGAATGCGAATTCGGCAGCACTCTGATAGCGCTGGTCGGGATCCTTCGCCATCGCGATGGCCAACACGCGCTCCAGGGATTCGGGGACGCCGACGACCCGGGTGGGCGGCACGGGCGCGGTCATGACGCGGCGAACGAGAGCCAGATTGTCGTTCGGGCCATCCGCGAGAATGAAGGGGCTGCGCCCTACCACCATGGTCCACAAGGTCGCCGCCAGCGAATAGACATCGCCGGCCCGGGTCATCGCCCCACCGGATATCTGCTCTGGCGGCGCCCACTGCGTCGAGAAGGCGTCCGGACCCTCGCTCTGCCCGGTCAGCGAGCCTGAGATCCCGAAGTCTGTCAACGCGGGTTTGCCGCCTTGGGTGAACAGGATGTTCGCCGGTTTAATGTCCCGATGCAGGATGCCCATCCGGTGGGCCGTCTCCACGGCACCCGCGACCGCAATCGCGATCTCCAGGGCCCGATCCAAGGCGTAAGGCCGGGCAACCAGATCGAGTGAAACGTCGCCCCGGTTGCAGTACTCCATGATGAGGTAGGGCGCACCGCCGGCGGCGACCCCGGCGTCGTAGATGGTGACGATGCTGGAATGGTTCGACAACCGGGCCATTGCCTGCGCCTCCGCTTCGAAGGTCGCTTGCTTGCCTCCAACATCACGCAGGAGCACCTTGACCGCCACATTGCGCTGGTGCTTGGAATAGATGAAGACATCGGCGAATCCGCCGCCCTTGAGAAACCGGACGAAGTCATATCCCTCAATGTGCGGCGGCTCGGATTGTTGCCGCCTCATGGCATTTCCTCAAAGACCACCGATGCGCCGTGCCCCAGGTCGAGAATGTCCCCGTTGTAGATCGGGATCGGCTCGGTCAGCTTGCTGGGTTGCTCGCCCCGGCGCCGCAGGAAGGTGCCGTTCAGCGAACCGAGATCGCGCGCGAACACCGTCCACCCGTCCACCCGGATCTCCAGATGGTTGCTCGATACGTGCGGATAGCCCGGTATGACGAGCAGTTGCGGCAGGTCCGCGCCGTGCCCTCGTGCACCACTGGGTTTGCGGCCTACCAGGACGATCCCGATCAACTCGCAGGTCGCGCCCGTCGACGCGCGCATCCGGCCGACGACGGGCTGCGCGACTCGCCGGCCGACATCAGGCGGGATGGCCTCCCGGCAGATGCGGCACGCCGTGCTCTGAGGTGGGTTCGGGTGAGCACGGCTGCAGAAGACAGCAGGGACAGCTCTCGGGTCCGGGGCGACGGATGCCCCGCCGCCTGGTCCCGGGTGCCCGACCGCCCGTCGATCGCCGATGCCCGGGACCAGGCCTTCCAGATCCAGGCGGCCGATGGTCTCGCCGTCGTGGTCGCCGTGCCTGGCGGGCTGCTGCCAGGGCCCGGCGCCGCCGACGCCGGGTCCGACCGGCACACCGGAGATCAGTCCGTCGGCGTTGCGCCACCATGGATCGGCACCTGGGCCCGTCCCCGGGGTCGGACCCGCGGTTGCGGGGGTACCGGGCGACGGCGCGCCAGGGCCGGAGGGACGATTGGGCACGCCTGCGGACGCGTGTTCCTCGCCCGCGTTTCGGACCGCGGCCTCCTCCACCGATCGCGCGATGGTCGCGTCCCACAGATCGTCGAAGGCTCCGGGGATCGGCCCGTCCACATCCAGTTCGCCGGGGAGGAGGGTGACCAGGTCGTCCTCCGGCAGTCGAGTGACATCGAGATCGTTCGGCACGGCGGTGGCCCCGAGGTCCTCGTTGCCCGGGAACCCCACGACCAGTCCCTCGTCCTCGAGGGCTCGGCCCACCGGCTCGGAGGTCTCCGGCGACTCGACCAAGTCGTCGCGCGCTCCTTCGGCGTCCTGCCCGGTTCGAAGACCGCTCGTGAGCCGGCTGGCGGGCACGACACCGTTCGCCAGCCGACGAGCGACGCCCTCCGCATCGGCAGGACCCGAGAGCATGAACGCCACCGTGCCCGGGACCAGCCGCTCGGACCAGGTCACCGCTTCGCCACCGCTGATGTCGAGTGGCTCACCGGCAGCGTCCGTCGCGTGGACGCGGAAATCTCCACGGACGGCGAAGTGCACCCCATCGGACAATCGAAGGCCGATCGCAAAGCCGGGGATCGCCAACAGACCACCGCAGGCGGCGCTCAACCCCTCGAGGAATCCCGCTAGATCACTGCCGTCGGACATGACCGACCACAGCTGTTCGGCAACCGACAACTCCAGATCGCCATCGACCAGCGCCAACCCATCAGGCCAGACCAGGCCGTGGTCCTCACCGGCAATCCATGTCACCTCGACCGGCGTCATTCGGACTCCGCCAAGGGTTCGGGTACACGCATCGTCCTGGGGAGGGTCGGCCCGTCGAGATCCATGACGTCATCCGGGTCGGCGGCGGGGGTAGGCTCTCGCGGGGCAGCGACGACCTCGATCGCGTCGACCACGATGGCGGTGACATTGTCCCGGCCCCCCGCCTCGACCGCCGCGGCCACAAGACTCCGCGCCGCGGCCACCGGTTCCGGGACGGACAGCAAGGTGGCGGCTATCAGCTGGTCGGTCAGCTCGCCGTGCAGGCCGTCGCTGCAGATCAGTATCCGGTCCCCGGGCGCCGCCACGAGGAGCCACTGGTCGACGGCCGGCCGAGTCGACATCCCGGCGCCGAGAGCCCGCGTGATGACATTACGTTCGCCGTGGCTACGGGCCTCAACCGCATCGATTGCGCCGTGATCGAGCAGTTGCTGCACGAGGGAGTGGTCGATCGTCACCTGCTCGAGTTCCCCGTCGGAGAGCCGATAGGTGCGCGAATCCCCGATATTGAAGACCAGCCAGCAGGGCGTCCCATTCTGCTCCGCCATACCGACACCGGTGACTGTGGAGCCGGGTGCCGAGCGGGCCGAGGCCGGTAGGGCGGCCACCTCGCGGGCCGCTCGCGCGACAGCCTCATCAAGACCGGCGGGTGTCACCCACGTTCCCGCGATGCTGTCGACAAAGGCCGCCACGACGGCACGAGATGCTGCGGCGCCGCCGACGTGCCCACCCATACCGTCCGCGACCAGAAAGACGGGCGCACTGGCCAGATAGCCGTCCTCGTTCGATTGGCGTCGCCGTCCACGATCGGTCGCAACACCTGCGGCGACCGTGAAGATCATCTCGTGCTGCGTCATATCAGCCGGCAACGACGACGAAGCTGCGATCACCGAACTCCACGCGGCCGCCCGGAGGAACTGGATAACGCTGCCCGACAATGGCTTTCGTCGGCGCACCCCCAGGAACCGTGACGCGCACGCCGTTCATCGAGTTCAGGTCCTCGACCCAGACGCCGGCTCCATCCGGACCGACGGCCAGGTGGGTCTTCGAGATGGAACGAGCGAGATCCGCGACCGGGATCAAGCGCGCCGATTCGAACCCGGGCAGCTGACCGGGGTTCCGCCCCAGGAGAACTGGGGTGTCGATGTCCAGAACCTCGCCATTGTCGACGCGGATGCGGACGGTGGTGAACGAGCGGGCCAGGGTCCGGTCCAGCTCGTTGCCGCCGCCGGCCACCGGGGCGCTCACCGGCTCCTGCGGCGGGCGCATGTCCCGCACGAGAGGTGCCGGCTCGGCGAAAGTGGGCGTCGGTGCCGGTACGCCGAAGTCCAGGGCGTTCGGGAAACTCGGTGCCGCCGGTTGAGCCACGTAACCGACGTCGAACGCCGGCGCCACCGGCGCTCCCGGGAACACTTCGGATGGCGACGGAGAATGGGGGGAGGCCGATGGCGCTGACGTACCCGGGAACCCGCCGGCCGACGGCGGCGCAAAGGGAGAATTGGGCGGTGACGGGGCGAACGGAGTGTTCGACGGCGCCGGGGCCGACGGGCGCGTGGCGGGTTGCCAGCTGTCCAGGGGCGAAACGGGAGCCGGCTGCGGGGCCGAGGGCAACGGCATACCGCCGGAAGCGACGCCTCCCGGGGCGCCAATGGCGGGCGCACCCTGACCGAAGGGCGATGCGGAACCGGGGAAGGCCACCTGCTGAATAGCCGGCGGGGGCATCCGTTCTGGCACGCCCGTCGCGGTCTCGGCGGCCGGTGCGCCAGGCTTGCGGCCTCGCCGGTTGTTGATCACGACCACGCCAGTCGCCCGGTCGAACCAGTTGCGGCCTAGACCTGGGCGGATCGTCGCCACGAGCAGGATGGCGCCTAACCCGAGGGTCAGGCCGATGACCAGACTCTGCAGGAGGTACTTCAGAAAGGTCTTGCCGCCCGACACTCGGCCGGTTTGGACATCGACATTCTGCAGCCCCAGGAGGATCGCCCCGACCCGCGACCCTTTGGCAAAGAGGACGTAGAGGGCGAGCACACAGAAGACGACGTTGACGGCGATCGCTCCCACCAGGCCGATGCTCAGCGCGCCGCCCACCTCATCGCTGCTCGAGGAGCCGCCCAGACTGAGCAAGGCAGCGAACAGGGGCACAAATGCGATGAAGCCGATCACCCCGCCGACCACTGCATCCAGGAGATACCCGAGGATGCGCTCGCCGGTCGACGCCGGGGCATAGCCGGCCAGTGCCGGATGGTGGCCGGTGTCGTCGGCGGGAATGCTCGCGGACATGGTCATGACAGCCCTTTCGATTGGCGTTTTGCTCGCAGCGAGGAGATGGAGGTGACGGCCCGGAGCCGTCGCCGGGTGGGCACCGAACGGCGGATGCCGCGAAGAAGTACGTCGACTTCGGACCACATGCGCCGCACGTCGTCCGGTGTCGGTTCGGCCGCGGAGAAGACCAGAGCGTCGACCGCGGTGGCTATGGGCGCGGCGTCGGTGTCCGGGAAGTGCTTACGCAGGGCAACTGCGTGCTCGCTGCGCGTCGCCGACCGCAACGGGGGCGCCCCGAGATCGACCGTCGCGTCACGGAGTTCTTCCCAGCTGCCGCTGACGCGTTCCGCGAGCGTGGGTGCAGTCAGTCGCCGGCGGCGGCGGCGGTGCTTGAGCAGGAGAAGCACGAGCAGCGGGCTGGCCAAGGCCAGGCAGATACCGGCCCCGAGCACGACATACTTCCCGATCCGCGCCCAAAGCGGTGTGCCTTCGTCATCCTGGGGTGGCTTGGCCACGCCCTCGTAGTCGAGGGGCCGATCCGCATCGCTGCGCGGTGGATCGGGCGGATTGAGCACTTGCGGCATCGGCGAGAGCCGTTGCTTCTTGATCTCCTTCTGCGGCTTGCGGTCGTGATCCGGTGTCGGGTCGAAGGCCACCCACGCGTCCGGCTGGAACGCCACCTCCACCCAAACGTGCGCATCCGCGCCCGTCAAGGCCACGGAACCGTCCGCTGCACGGCTCGACGTCGCCCCGGGATAGAACCCCATTACCACTCGGGCCGGGTACCCGAGTTGCCGCGCCATCAGTGCCATCAGGACGGCGTATTGCTCGTCGTCCCCCACGAGCGCGGGTTGCGCGAGCATGGCCCCGATCCGCTCGGCGGTGTGTCCGCTTCGCGAAGCCGCGTCCTCGCCGTTGGCGTAGAAGCCTTCGGTGCGTAGTCGGTCGGCGATCGCCGACAACTGACCGTATGGCGTGCTCGCCTCACCCGCGAGATCGGCGGCCGTTTGCGCCACGGCGTCCGGCACTGCGCGCGGCACGGCCAGTTCGACTGGACGGATCGTTGCGCTGGACAGTTGTGCGTCCGGGGGCCGGGTCGGGAGCACGACCGAGATCTCGTATGCCGTTCCCTCCCCCACGCCCGCCGTGGTCGCCACCGTGCCGGTCGCCGAGTTGTAGTAGAGCCCGTCGGCGCATTGCTTGGCGTCGTCGCCGGTGAACCGGACGGCTCGGACATCGCCACCGCCGGGCAGCCAGATCCCCGCGTACTTCCCTACCCTTACCCCGATGGTGGTCGGCTTCCCCTGCCGCGAACCGACGTCGACACGTGAACCGATGTGCAGATAGCCGGCGGAAGCCGCCTCAACGGCATAGACATCGCCGTCAAAGGTGTCCAGGGTTGCCAGGCGTAGTCGCGCCTCGGCGGGGAGGCCGGTCACGGTCAGCAGGACCTGCTTCTTGAGATCGGTCTCGAGATAGCGGTACTGGGTGAGTGGGCTGGCATACGCGCGCGGATCGAAAGGGGCAATGACATTGTCTCGCAGGACATGTCGATTCGACGTCGCGCCCCATGCGGGAGCGACGACGCTGGCCAAACCAGCGGCCACGGCGATCGTCGCCACCGCGGCAGCGGCGCGGCGCACGGCCGTACCCGAGAAGCCGGCGTCGCGTTCGAGGTACTCCGACGTTATTGCGCGCCGCGCGGCAGATCCTCGCCACGAACCCCACCCCAGTGCCGTCGCCCCGAACAGAACTCCTTGCGCCGGGGCGCCCGATGCGCTCTTGCTTCCCCACAGGATGCCGACCGCGAGCAGCAGGGCACTCGGCACGAGCGCCCAGAGGTAGCGGCGTGCACGCAGGGCGATGCTGCCCGCGCTCGTGGCAAGCACCAGAGCCGACAGGAAGGGCACGACCGCCGGGCCGACGAAGTCGTCGGCCGGCACGCTCACGGTCAGCAGGTCCCGCCAGCCCTGAACGACGAGGAGCAGCAGCCGCCGCAGCGAGCTCAGGGTCGGGATCACCCCAGCGACGCCGAGCGAGGGAAGCGCCAGTGCGGTGCCGAAGCCGAAGTAGGCCAGCGCCGTCACTCCCGCCATGGCCAGCAGACCGAGCCGTCGCCATGCCCCGATCAGCGCGATCGTCAGGCCGGCGAGGAGCCCGCCGAAGGCCGCGCGGTAGCCCAGCGTCGAGTCGTAAACAGAGCCGAATGACCAGGCACCGACGCCGAGCAGGCCGGCCATGGCCATCAAGTCCAGCGCAGCGGCGCGCGAGAGTGCCCGGACCCCGACACGATTGTCGGGTGGCGGTATGGACGGGTCGACGCTCAGCCGAGGACTCGCGATCATCGGATCGATCGCACCGCCCTCGGCAGATCGGCCAGGGTCGGGACGTCGATCACGGTCAGGGTGCTGATCCGGCGGCGCGTGCATTGGCCGTCCGTCACGCATCGGACGGCAAAGGCCGCGACCTGCGCCGGCACCGCCAAATGTGCAGCGCGGAGCACGCGCGGTGTGGGGAGCGACCCGGTGACCAGGGCCGCCATCGATGCGCTGGGCACCAGGGCGACGGCGTCCGCGGCGAGGTCACGCAACGGCTTCGCGCGACCATCCGTGCTCAACGGGGCTAGCTGATCGAGCAGTGCGGCCCCGGTAGCGAAGCGGATTCGGCCACGACCGGCCACCACGCTGACCTGCCGCTCCTCGCGCAGGGCCTGGAGAGCCATGGAACCCACAGACGAGACGGCCACCTCGAACTCATCCGCATCGGCATAGTCGGCCTCGGCCACGGAGAGGATGAGCAGCAGATGGGAGCGCCGGGTCTCCTCGAACTGGCGCACCATCAGCCGACCGACGCGTGCTGTGGTCCGCCAGTGCACCGTGCGCAGATCGTCTCCCTGGACGTAGTCACGCAAGGCGTGGAAGGCCACATCGGACGAGGCCAGGTCGTGCGTTGTCACGCCTTCGATGTCCTTGAGGAAGCCTTTGGTGCTGGCCTCGATCGGCACCGTGGCCGGGTGGACATAGAGCGTATGAGCGCCGGTCCATTCCCGCATGCGGCGCAGGAGCCCGAGGGGATCACCCCGGACCGAGCGGACCGGTCCGATCGCGATCACACCCCGCTGCCTGGTCGGGACCGAGAAGAGGACCTCGTGGTCTGCGTCCTTGGCCAGGGCAGGCAGGTCGAAGGAGGCCACTCCGGATCCGACGGGAAGCTCCATCCGGGCAGGGAGCAGCATCCGGCCCGCGCGATTGCGCACAGTCACGGCCCCGAAAGCCTTCTCGCCGACGGACACCCGGTCCCGGTCGAGAACGATGTCGGCGTCGTAGGCCGCCCGCCCGAGCGTCCACGCGAGGGCCAGTATCGTGACGACGAGAAAGGTCAGCCCGACAACGGTCAGTTCGGTCCAGCCCTGATCACGGCCGACCACGAGGGCCAGCAGACCGCCGCCCAGGACGACCCAACCGAGCCCGGTGACCGACCGAGTCCACGGGCGCACGGCGGCGAGGACGGGCGCAGTTCGCGGGCCGACGAGGTCGACTGCGCGGTCGCGCAGCGACCAGACCCGCCGCCGCCAGGCCAGACCCACCGAAGCCGTCGTCATCGAGACCTACCGAGCTGCCCGTTGCATCGGGGCCTGGACGCCGGCGAGAGCGCGAGCGATCACGGTCGTCGACGTGCTGCCGGCGAAGTCCGCCTCGGGCGTCAGCACCAAGCGGTGCGTCCAGACCGGGGCGGCGAGTTCCTTGATGTCGTCGGCCAGCACATAGTTGCGGCCGCGGGCCGCAGCCCACACACGCGCACAACGCACCATGGCGATCGCGCCGCGGGTCGAGACTCCGAGCTGGGTGTCCGGGTCGTCACGGGTGGCCTCGACCAGGCGCTGGACGTAGTCGAGGACGGCCTCGTCGACGTGGTTTCCCTTGACGGCGTCGGCCATCTCTGCGACGGCCTTGGTGGTGATCAAAGGCTTGAGGGAGGCGGTCCGGTCGGGATTCGCCGAACCGGCGAGCACCTGGACGGACGCGGCCCGGTCCGGGTAACCGACCGATGCCTTCATCAAGAAGCGGTCCAGTTGTGCCTCGGGCAGGCGGTAGGTGCCGGCCTGCTCGATCGGGTTCTGGGTGGCGATGACCATGAAGGGCCGCTCGATTGGGTAGCGGACCGAATCGACGGTCACCTGACTCTCGCCCATCGCCTCCAGGAGGGCCGATTGCGTTTTCGGCGAGGCCCGGTTGATCTCGTCGGCCAGAACGATGGAATGAAAGACCGGCCCCTTGTGGAACTCCCACGCCCCCTTGCGCTGGTCGTACATCGTGATGCCGGTGATATCCGAGGGCAACAGATCAGGAGTGAACTGGATGCGGGAGTGGCTGCCCTGGACCGTCGCCGCGAGGGCACGGGCGAGGATGGTCTTGCCGGTTCCCGGAGCATCCTCGAGCAGCAGGTGGCCCTCGCTGAGCAGGCAAGTCAACGCCAGCCGGATGACCGGCGCCTTGCCGAGCAAGGCTTGCCCGACGTTGTCGGTGAGTTGGCCGAAAATATTGGCGAACCACGCGGCGTTCTCGGGGGCTAGTGTCATGACGTCTCCTCAGCCGTAGTCACAGTCGATGGTGTTGTCCCCGTCGGGGATCGGAGATCGATCGGTATCGAAGAGCTGTCCCTCCCGGCCCACGCCGTCCCATCCGGCGTTTCCGTTACCGTCGACGGCGCGATACTGGTTCCACGAGGACGCACTCACGCCGGGCACCCAGCAGTGGACCGTCCGGCCCGGGTCCCAGCGCGACAGCGCGATCTCTACCTTTCGGCACGGCCCAGCAACGCCACGGGGGCAGGGGGTGTCGCCGTTGTGCCGCGTTGAGCTGTATGGCGGTTCCCACGTCCGCGCCGACGCCATGTTCGACCAACCCGACCAGATACCACCGGCCTTTACCTGCGCCTTGATCCAGCGCTCCTGTGAGCGCCCATTGCCCTCGTCCCGGCTGCCGTTGACCGGGACGTCGAAGACGCCGTCGGCAGTCTGGATCTGTACGGCTTCGATGGGCCGACCATTCGTCGTGGCCCCAGCCTCCCATCTGAGCGTCACATTGTTGATGTTGCCGCTCGCGCTCACCGACGGGACACGCGGGGGGCCGTAGGCGTTGGCCACGGCCGAGGCCGAGGGCGTGCCAGTGGCATCGGTGCCGTCGACGTGCGCCGTGGCGGTCACGGTGACCCCGACATCATTCCCATTGACGAAGGCCCCGTCGCGCACCAAGCCGCCACCCGCGGGCAGCGTCCCGGTGCGGCCACCGGCCGCCCAGGCATACGTGATCTCACCGGGCAGCGCACCATTGGCGGCACCGGGCGTGAAGCTGATCCGAACCTCATTGTCATTGCCCGTCGCCTCGGCCCGCACCCCGGTCGGAGCGCCCGGCGCCATGAACGGGCGCACCCCGTTCGAGGCAGCCGACCAGTCGCTCGTGCCGGCCTTGTTGGTCGCCCGCACCTGGAAGCTCTGCGCGGAGGTCCCGACGGACAGATTGAAATTGCTCGACAAGGCCGAGCCCGTATAGAGCGTGCTCCCCCCGGTCAGCCGGACCTCGTAGGTCATCGCGTCATCGCCATTGCCGTTCGGTGCCGCCCAGGACACCGCAGCCGACGGCGGCAGGGTCTTATCGCCATTGCCCTTGGCGGTCGGTGCCGCCGGAGTTGCCGGTGGACCCGCCGGGATCTCGGCGCTCGAGTAGGGCCCGAAATCGGAGGGGTCCACGGCATTGGAATGCGCGCGGACACGGAACTGGTAGGCGGTGCCATTGGTCAGGCCCGTCCAGGTGTACGACGTACCCGTCGCCTTCTGCTGCGCGCTGCCCCCGGCCGGCGGACTGATCTCGACGGTGTAGTAGAGGATCGCCGAACCGTCGGTGTGCGGTTCGGTCCACGTCAACGCGACCTGCCGGTCTCCGAATGTCGCCGTGGGTGCTTCCGGCGCGTCGGGCCGGACATCGGGGCGCACCTTCGGCGAGGGTTTGGAGGGTTCAGACTCGCCGACGTCATTGGTCGCCGTGACGGTGAAGCTGTATTCCGTGTCGTTCTTCAGCTCGGTGATCGTGCCACTGGTCACCTGACCAAAAGTCTTGCTCCCACCCGCCCACTTCACGGTGAAGCCCGTGATCGGTGCGCCATTGGCCGGCCCTGGTGTCCACGAGACCGACGCTGTGCGCGACGCCTTGGTCTCGGCGAAGACATTGGTGGGGGGGTCCGGCTTGGCGCGCACCGTGAGCAGGATCCGGCCGTCAACCTGACGCTCCGGACGGCCGGTGGCGTCGCCTACGCGGTAGGTGACCGTCAGCTGGCCATGGAAGGTCCCGCCGGGCGTCACGGTGATCTCCGTGCCGGTCGCGCCCGTTAGGGCGCCGTCGCCGGCGATCGTGGGTCTGCCGACGAGTGTGATCAGCTTTCCATCCGCCGCAAAGGGATTCGTGACGTATGCCGCAATGTCCACGGTTGTCGGTTCGCCCGCCTTGGCTTCGACTTCGGCATCTCGCGTCGTCATCATGGGCTTCGTCGTGGCGACGACCTGGATGGTCAAGCTGGCATCGACGGGCGGATTCGTCCCGTCCGAGACGGTCAGTTTGGCCGTCACCGCCGTCCCCGGCTCCACGCTGAGCGGCGCGGACGCGGTTAGCGTCGACCCGCTGAGCGAGGCATCAATACCCGGGGCCCCGGTGAGGGTGAAGGTCAGCTTCGTCTGGTCGTCCGGGTCGGGATCGGTGGCCATCGGCCGCAGATCGACCGTCGTTTTCGGGCCGCCGGCCTCGACGGTGACCGGGGACGGTTGGAAGACCGGTGGCGAGTTCTTGGTCGCCTCGACGACGATCGGAATGGTCAGCGTCGCCCGCAGACCCGCGGGGTCGTCGGCCGACTTTCCATCGGTCACCTCGAAGGTCAGCGAGGTGTCCCCGCCGAAGTCCTTGGCCGAGGTAAAAGTCAGCGTGCTCGCGTCGGCGACCAGCGAGGAGCCGTCGGCTCCCGGCCCCACGTGGACGTTCTTCTCGAAGGTCAGCCGCGGCGAGTGCCCGTCGCGAACCGACACATAGTCATCAAGGGGAAGTCGCAGCGCCGCGCCGGCCTTGACACGCACCGGCAACTTCTCCGATCGCAGCGTGGGCGGCGGCCCGGGCGGTTCTTGCTGCGGATCGTCTTTCGGAGCCTCGCGGCCGATCCCGGGGACGATGACGACCGCCTTCGCCGTCAGATCGTCCTTGTCGGTCACCGTGTAGACGAGCACCTGTCGATCCTCTTTAACCGGAATGGTCAAGGTGCCCTTGTCGACGACAACGCCCGGTTCGCCGATCGTGACGGTGAGCTTGTCGCTGACACCGTCCGGATCCTCGTCATTGCCCAGCACCTCGACCGCGACACTCTCCTTCCCGATCACCTGGGTCAGGTCGACGATGTCGTCACGGGCGATGGGCGGCAGGAGCGGCGCTGTCTTGGTGACCTCGACCGTCAAGGCGCCGCGAGCCGTGCCACCCCGGCCGTCGGCAATGTCGTAGTAATAGAGGAGCGTTGCCTCGTTCTCGGGGGTGGTGAGCCAGACCCGTTGCCCGTCGGCCTTGGCCGGTGTCGTGGTGGACTTGTCCACGGGCTGCACCGAGCCGAGGGTGAGCGGGTCACCGTCCCCGTCGAAGTCGTTCGCCGTCACCGGTAGCGCCAGTTCGACGCCCGGCCGGGCTGTCAGGGTGTCCGAAAGCGCGACAGGCAGCTGATTGCCGGTGGCGGGAGGGGCAATCCCGACCTGGACCGTCCCGGTCGCCTTGGCGCCGAACCGGTCAGCCACGGCATACGTAAAGGAATCCGTGCCGGCAACGCCCAGCGCGGCCCGGAAGACGATCTTCCCCTTCTCCACCGTCGCGGTCCCCAGCCCGGGCGGGGTCTCGATGCCGAGCAGCGTGACCGAGTCGCCATTCGGGTCGATGCCGTCGGTCGGGACCGCGATGCCTACCTGCGACCCACCGACCAGCCGCGCGATAACGGGCTTCGGCTCCGGCGGGGCATTCTTCTCAGCCAGCCCCCGGATGGTGAGAATGACGTCCGCCGAGGCGAAATTGCCACGGGCGTCGCGGATGGTATAGGTCGCCCGGGCCCGGCCGGCCTTGCCACCGGCTTTGAATCGGACGGTGTTCTCGGAGACGAAGAACTCGCCGAGGTCCTGGCCGGCGATGACCTCGTGCTCGGGGCTGACGCTCAGATCGAGGCCGGCCGGCGAGGTGTCGTTGCCGAGCACGGGCACGGTGATGACGTCCCCGGCCCGGACGACGCCGACGTCGTCCTTGGCTACGGGCGGTTCGGGCTCGGATACCGGAGCGAGTGGCACGACGGTCACCTGTCCTTGTGCCGCCCCCGTCCCGTTGGACACGGTGTAGGGGAAAGACACCGTCCTGGTCAAACCTGACGGCGCCGTTATCCGGAGGAGAAAGTGATCCAGCACCTCCACGGAAATGCCGAGATCCGCAGCAACCTCGGTGGACTGGACGACGAGCACCCCACCATTGGGGTCGTCGTCATTCGCGAGGACATCGACGAGCACCGAGCCACCGGCAGGCAGCAGGGCCAGATCGTTGTCGGTCACTGGTGCGGCGGCCCTCTCCACCTCGATGACGTCGAGGCGCACGACACCATGGGCCAGGTTTGGGCCGTCGGTGATGTCGTAGGGGATATAGACGGTTCCCGGCTTGGTGCTGCTGATGGTGAAGGTGCCGGCACCGAGATCCTTGCGCAGGCGCGCGCCCGGCCCGGCCGCCCCCACCATGGCCAGCCGCAGGGGGTCGGACTCGGGATCGGTGTCATTGGTCATCGGCGAGACAACGACGTCTGCGCCCACGGCCACCCGGATGTGATCGGCATTGGCCGTCGGCTCCTGGTTCTTCTCCTTGCTTCGGATATCGACGGTCAAGGAGCCTTCGGCCGACCCATTCGATCGGCCGTCGGTCATCGTGACGATCACCTCGACCTTGCGAGCTGCGCCGTCACCGCCGACGTCACGAATGGTGACCAGCCCGTCGGGACGCCAACGGATCTGGAGGCCGTCGACGTCGGCCACGCCACCGAGAATCACGTCATCGCCATCCGGATCGAGCCAGTCGGGCAGGACGTTGTAGCTGCCCTCGTGTCCCGCGGCCAGCACGAGTCGGCTTTCGCGTTTGATCTTCGGCGCCCCATTGACGCTCTCGGGATGGATCGAGATCTTGGCCACGGCCTCGTCCTCGCCACCTCGACCGTCCGTCGCCAGGTAGGTGAGGTTTTCGGCGCCGGTCGCACCCTCGGGAATGGTGATCTGCAATGCCTCACCGCCGCGGATCTGGGCGAGTTTGCCTAGTCGAGGGGACTTTGCGACCGAGGCGGTGATCAGGTCGCCGTCGGGATCGGAGTCGTTGACAAGCACAGGCAGCTTCGTCGCCCGACCCGCCCGGACGCCGAAGTCGTCGTTCACGGCGGTGGGCGGGTGATTGTCCTTCGACCTCTCGGTATCGACCTTTTCGACGACTTCCTCGGACGGGGCGTCATGGCCCTTCTCCTGAGACTCGATCTGCTGGCTGATGTCCTGCCAGTTCTCGACCACCGTGAAGTTGTCGTCGGGGAGGAAGACGGAACCGTCGGAGATGTCATTGATGACGACGACCGATCGGTTCACCCGGAACACGAGATCGGTGGCTCCGGCGAGCTTGTCGACGGTGCGCGAGATATCATCCGCCGACCCCGGACAGTCCCGCACGTAGGCACCGGAGCCCGACCACGCTGCATACGTGCACCCACCGACGACGACGGGCGCCGTGGGTTGCCCGGACGCTACCGCGGTCCGAGTCTCGGCCGCGTCGCTGAGAGGGACGCGCAAGAGGGTCGCTGGGCCCACGAGTACGACGGCATCGGCGGCCGGGCCCGGCTGTTGCAGAAGCAGTCCGTCGTCGGCCAGCTTCCGCTCGCCGTGGCGTGAGAAGAGCCGATGCCCTTTCGGGTCGAAAGCCACCAACTCCTCCCCCACCAGGGACAGTCGCGGCTCGGCCTTCGCGTCGTATGCCGAGAAGTTGCCCGCATCGTCGATCTGCCATCCCGACCCGGCAGGTCGCAGCGTCCGCAGGTGACCGGACGCATCGACCGTGTGCACGATTCCGGACCGGGTGACTAAGCCGCGGACGCCCGCGGCTCCCTTCAGGCTCGGCTCAGTTTCCGGTGAGAAGCGGCTGACGTCGGCGATGGACATGGCCCAGACCCGCCCGCCGGACGGATCGAGAACCGCGACATTGGGCCCACCATGCACGAGCGTCATGCCCTCGGGCACCTGGGCCTTGGTGCTATACACCAGCCGCGCGGTGTCCACGGCGTCGGCGTGGCCGCTCTCGGCATAGGAGACAAGGACGTCCCTGGCCTCCTGGCTGATGTCGAATACCTCGCCCGGGTTTCCCCCCACGGCGCTGAGTCCGCCATCGAGCGTGCGCGACGGGTAATTGAGATGGGCGACCTGTCGCAGATTGCCGTTCGTCACCCACACGCCGCCGTCGTTCAACTGCATCTCGGTGGCCTCGACGCCTCGGTGGGCCACCGCGAAGTAGCTCAAGACGAGGCCGGCGACCGCCAGCACCGCCACGCCCGCCCGCGTGGATCCGATCCGGAGGCGGCGCAAGTGGGCCTCCTGAACCTCGAGCGTCGACGGGCGCGTGTACGACGCGCCGGGTCTACCCTGCTCAGCCCCACCCCGGGTGGGAAGTCCTCAGATTGCACGACACGACGCCCCGAGGCTGACCACTGCGGCGTCCTGGCGCGGCTGGTCAGGACGCGGGATCACGGATCACCAGGCTGCGCAAGCGCCACGGCCGCAGCAGGCGCGCCGGTCGGGAAGCATTGCGCGACAGTGACTTCTTGGCCTGGCCGATATCGGCCCAGAAGGCGCCGATCGCCTCTGCCCCCGGCTCGCCCTCCCCGAAGACGGCGCGGTCGGCGCGCGCTGCCAGATCCCGGTGGCCAACGACGCGGGCCTGCTCACGCCGGGTGGCCCGTGGCTCGACCGCTACGCCGAGATCGCGGGCATGGTCGACCAGATCACGCCAACCGGCTGCCAGCCGTCGACTCTCCTGGCCACGTGAACGCCGACGCTGCCGACGCAGCATCCGGGCGGCCGCAAGCAGGATCGCGGACCCGGCTGTCAGCCCCGCGGGGGGCGCGGCATACCGGGCGACGGTGCCGGCCCACGACGGGACCGGGATGCTGATCGCCGGCCCCTGCGCCTTGGTGCCTGTCGTCGCGTTCGACCGCGGCTTCTGCAGCGGCGGGACACCTTCGATCAGCGACTCGACCGTGCCCGGCGGCCGGCGACCGACGGCCGGTGGAACAACGGCCTGATCGAGTGGTGGGGCCGACTCCGGGTCCGTGGCCTTGGGCCGCTGGGAGCGCTGAGGCATGAAGAAGTCGTTCGGCACGGATAGCCACTCGCCGGACTCCGAGCGAACCTCAACCCAGGCATGGACGTCCTGGCCGCGGATGTGGCCGCCCGGCGGGAGCACCGCGCCGAGAACAACCCTGGTCGGGACGCCGGTTTGCTGGGCGAGCAGGGCGAAGGCCGCCGCATATTGCTCGTCGCTGCCGACCGGCTGGGGCGCACCGAGCAGCGTCATCAGGCGGCCCTGGTTGTGACCCGGCCAATACTCCTCCTCGCCCGGCCGAGTGCCGTCGCTGAAGGCGCCGGCCTCACTGAGGTGCTTGCCGATCGCGGCGAGGCGATCCCACGGGTTGATCGCTTGGCGGGACCACTCGGTCGCCCACGTGGCTGTGAACGCCCCGGCACCCTGATCGATCCGGACCGTGGGATCCGGGACGACACCGGCTTTGGGCACCTCCGGGACGGGGTAGGCCGTCATCTGGATGCGGGTGCCGGCCGGCAGCCCGCCCGGGACGAGCAGTTGGCCGGTGGCGAGGTTGTAGCGGAGGGTGTCGGTCAGCTTCCAGTCCTGGTCATTGACGAAGTCGACCTTGATGGGCAGGCCATTCCCCGGCACCCAGGCGCGCAATTCGGGGAGCGCGGCATACGCCTCACCGATGGTTAGCTCGATCTGCTGCGCGCGCATGTGGTGGACGATCGGATCGGCGATCACCCGTCCGACGCGCTGAAAAACGCCGCCCCCCGCGTCGGTAGTGCCGGCGCTCCAGACTGTTCCGTTGTAGGTGTCCATGACCGCGAACCGCAGGCGTTGCCCGGATGCACCGCCTTGGACCGTCAGCAACTCCTGATCCCACAGCAGCTTCAGGCCCTCGCCGTATTTGCGGAAACCGGATAGCGGGCTCACGAACTGCGAAACATCGAAGGGCGCTTCGACCTGGCTGCGCGCAAGCAGCCGCGAGCGCGTCTCGGTGCCCGGGAGGTGCTGTGCCACAAGGAAGCCCACCCCGCCGGCCACCATGAGCAAGGCAGAACCAATCGCGAGTTGGCTCAGGCGGGAGCCGCCCGTTCCGATCATCCGCCGGCCGCGACGACGACGCACCGCCGCCCACACCAGGACGATGGCCGCAGTGCCTAACCCGGCGAGGGCTGCATACCGGCGGTCCTCGGTGCCCAGGGTGATCGCGGCCGCGAGAACTCCGATCGGGACGAGGGTCGCGGCCGCATGCCGACTCCGGGACAGCGTCGCGCCCAGCCAACCCGCGAACAGCCCGATCGTGAATGGCAGGCCGCCGAGAGTGCCGGCCGTGTCGATCGGAGCCAAGGTGGTGAGCATTTCCTTCCAGCCAGCAACGGGCACCGGCAGCATCCGTCCCACGGCATCGGGACGGTGCAGGACGACGGTCGGTGCGAGGAGTACGTATGCGAGCGCGGTGAGCGTCACGCCGAGCAGCGGTTCCGCCGACGAGCCGATAGCAGCCGGCAGCCGACGTCCGGCCAGCCTGCCGGCCGCCGACGCGAGCGCCCCGAGCACGGCCCCGGCCAGTCCGAGGCCCAGATAGCCGAAGGAGGCGAAGGCCGGTCGCCAGGCCGTGAAGGCCACGGTGATGCCAACCAGGAGGAGGGCGGTGTCGAGGGCCGACGGCAAGAGCAGACGGCTCATCGGCGACGCGCCGCGAGCCACCGTCCGGGAGGCGGTTGTGAGGGTATCGGTGGTCATGGACGGCGACTCCCCGCGAGCGCCTTGTTGAGGTCGCCCAGGTCACCGAAGGTGATGAGCATGGCGCCCGAGGAGCGCTGCCGCCGGATCTCCGATCCGGCATCGAAGCGCAAGACCAGCACCTGCATCCCTGGCGGGAAGGAGGCGATGGCGCGATGGACCGAGGTCAGGTCGGCGGCCGCCCCGGTCACGATGACCACGGTGCTCATGGAGGGGGAGAGCCGCGTCAGCGTCCCGGCAACCAGGTCGACCCGTTCCCCGCCGAGTCGGGCACGCGCGAGGACGTCCATGGCCGTGTGTCCCTTAGGGGATCGCAACACGAAAGGCCCGGTCCCCAGGGTGAGATCGACCTTGTCGCCGACGGCGCGCTGCGCGATCGAGGCACCCGCTTCCAGCGCTGTCTCGAAATCGGTGGCAACAGCGTATGCCGTTTCGTTGCAGTCGACGACAAGGCCCACGTGCGTGCGACGGGTGTCCAAGAACTGGCGCACCATCAGATCCGCCTGTCCCCCGCTGCTGGACCGCTTGGCCGTGGAGAGCCAGTGAATATGGCGGCGGTCGTCTCCGGGCACGTACTCGCGCAGGCCGTGGAAGGCCAAGTCACTCGCCGAGACATCGTTGGTCGTCTGACCCTCGAGGTCACGAAGGACGCCGCTGGTGAACGGGTCGACATAAACGGTGCGCGGGTGCACGAAGAGTTCGATGGTCGGGGTCCACGCGACCGCTCGGCGCACCAGTCCGAAGGGATCACCACGCAGGGTCGTTGCGGGGCCGATCGGATAGACCCCTCGCTTCTCGGTAGGGAGGATGACGAGTTCGTCGTGGACCCCGCCGCGCGAGAGCGTCGGCATAAGCAGGACCGTCGCAGAGTCACCGGTCGGCAGCTCGAGGGGAATGGGCGGAAGCGGGAAGCGGCCGAGATTGCGCACCTGGACTTCGGCAGCCGCCGCGTCGCCTGCCCGCACCCGCGTCGGGTGCACGCGAAGGCGCACCTCGAGCCGGGTCCGGCCGATGGTGAGCAGGCACGCCAGCGCAAAGAGAGTGACGAGGGCTGCTGCGGCATACGTGAACTCGATCCAGCCGAGCGACCAGCCGGCCAGACCGCTCAACACTGTGGCGACGAGCACACCCCAACCCAACGGCGAGACCTGACCCAGCACGCGCTCGGTCCTGGCCCGCAGCTCAGGCGGGACGGTAGGCAGGCGCAGTGACACTGGCCATCACATCGTCGATGACATCGGCGACCCGGACGCCGGAGAACTGGGCCTCATCGCCGAGGAGTACCCGATGGCCGAGGATCGGCTGGGCGAGGTCGGCAATGTCGTCGGGAGTGACATACGCGCGCCCGGAGGCCAGCGCCCAGGTCTTGGCGCAGCGCACAAAGGCTAGCCCGCCGCGGACACTCAGGCCCAGGGCGATGTGGGGATTGCGGCGGGACTCCTCAGCGATACGCGCGACATAGCTCAAGATGGTCGGGTCGACGTGCACCTGCCCCGCAAGGGTAGCCATGGCGTCGACCGCGCTGGCCCGGATGATCGGTTGGACGCCACTGCTGCGGTCGCGGTTCTCGGCATCCGCGAGCAACTCGACCGTCGTGTCGTGATCGGGGTAGCCGAGGGCCGTCTTCATCAGGAAGCGGTCGAGCTGGGCTTCGGGCAGCCGGTAGGTACCCGCCTGCTCGATGGGGTTCTGGGTCGCGATGACCATGAAGGGCTTGCCCACGCTGTGCCGCGTGCCGTCGACGGTGACCTGTCCCTCCTCCATGACCTCCAGGAGGGCGGACTGTGTCTTCGGGGAGGCCCGATTGATCTCGTCGGCGAGCACGATGGAGGCGAAGATCGGGCCCGGGCGGAAGGAGAACCGCTGGCTACTCTGGTCGTAGACCGTCACTCCGGTGATATCGGTGGGCAGCAGGTCCGGAGTGAACTGGATCCGGCTGTGGCTGCCCTCGATGGTGTTGGCGAGCGCCTTGGCCAGTTGCGTCTTGCCGGTGCCCGGGTTGTCCTCGATGAGCAGGTGCCCGCCCGACAACAGGCAGGTCAGCGTCAGGCGGGTGACGTGGGTCTTGCCGCGCACGCCGCGTTCGATATTGCCGACCATCGCCTCGAAGGTCTCGGCAAAGCGCCGGGTCTCGTCATCGGTCAGTGGCATGGGTGGCCTCCGGGTTGGGTGGTGGACTTCGTCGGGGCCATTACAAGCCCCACGGTTCGGTGTCCGAAGCGCTTTCCACGCCATCGGAGCAGCTGGCCGACAGCGTTGGCGCTGCCAAGACGTAGCCGAAGGTGTTCGCCCCGTTGCCGACCGCGACTTGGCCGAGGACATCCACCGTGCACGTGGCGCCGCCCGAATCGAAGTTCTCGGCGACGATCACGACTTGGTAGCACGTGCCCTCGACGCCGCACACCGCCGGATCGGTCGATTCGGTGCCGCGCTGCAGATCGATGGTGGCGTCGGCCGGCTTCGAACCCGTTGTGGCCGAGCCCGTACTGGAACTTGTCCCACCGTCGGCCGCCACCGTTGCCGTAACGTCGACGGCGGTGTCGTACTGCCCGGTGTCGAAGGAGTACTCGCCGCTGGCGTAGTCGCCGGTGGCGGGCACCTTCAGGCTGGACGGGCCACCGAAGTTCGGGTCGCTGCTCGAGACGTTCATGGTGGCGGGCCGCCCCATGCCACCACCGGGCAAACTGACCGACCAATAGATGACCGTGCCCTCGGCCCGGACGCTGACGACGGGGGTGTTGGGAGTGCCATAAGGCTCGACGATGATGCCGTCCGAGGTCGAGCAGAGGCCCTTGGCGTTGCACAGTTGCAGCTTGACCGTGACCGGCACGTTCACCCCGACATTGAGGGTCACGGTGTCGGACTGGGCACTGGGGCCGTAGCTGCCGATAGCCAGCCGCTGGCCGCGGAAGAAGGCGGTCAGGGTGTTCACCCCGCTATTGGTCGGTGGCGTCGTAAAGGAGATCGTGACCTCTCCGCTCGACCCAGTCGCCTTGGACGTCGGCACGCTCGACCAGGGGGATGGCTGGCCCTCGGGCGTGACGCTCACGGAGTCCGAGGATGCGGTCATGCCGGCGGAGTTCTTGGCCTCGACCCGGAAACTGACCGAGGCGCCGTAGGTCACGGGGGGGGACGAACACGACGTTGCGGAGATCCCGGAGCACGAGGAGATCGGGCTGCCGTTCATCGATAGCGTGTAGGAAACCGCGCCGGGCGCGTTCGCGCTACTCGCGGACCAGGACAGATCGACGACGCCGTTGATCCCGTCGCCATTGTCTCGGACACTCGGCTCGGCCAGCACGGGGGCGCTCGGCGGGCCGACCGGTGTCCCCGAGGCCGTGACCGGAACGCTGGACCCGACGGCATTGCGAGCCGCCAGGGTGAAGGTGTAGTTCTGACCGTTCGTGAGCCCGCGAACGGTCGTCGACGTGGCCCCCGGACCTAGTTGTTGGCCGGCCCCGGGAACACCGGGTTGAACGGATAGGTCGTAGCCCGTCAGACGCGAGCCAGTAGTCTGTGCCGCAGTCCAGGACAGGTTCAGTTCGCCGTCGCCTCCGGGTGTTACTCGCAACCCTGTCGGCGGCTTCGGCACCTCGTCGATCGTGACCGGGGCGGACGCCGGCGAGGGGTCGCTGAAGCCGGCCTCGTTGTGAGCGCGGACGGTGAAGGAGACCTCGCCGCCTACCGGCAGCCCGGTGATCGCGCAGGGCGAGGCGGCACACCGCTTCGGGCTGCCGACCCCGCTGACCTCGAAGTAGTCGATCGGCGAACCATTGGCCGCACCGGCCTGCCAGGAGACCTCGGCCGACGCGGCCAGAGTCGAGATCTGCGCAACCACGCGGCTCGGTGGGTCGGGCTTGGCAAAGATCGACAGGGTGATCGACCCGGTGACGATGCGATCCCTGCTCCCCGCGGAGTCGGTGGCCGTGACACCGACCGTGAGCACACCGGTCGCATTCGCTGCGGGGGTCAGGGTGATCCGCGATCCCTGCACGGAGGCGGAGACTTTGGCACCCGGCGCCTGGGACACCGAGAGAGCGGCGAACGTCGGCGCCGGCAAGGGCGAGGTCATGGCCTCGGCCAGGTCGACCGAGACCGGCTCGCCGGCCTTGACGTGGTCGAGACGGATCGGCGAAATCGTTGGCGGCGGAAGCTCTTTGGTGACACGGACGCTCATGACTGCACCCGGGCCCGTGGCTCCGCTCACGGTGATGCGGAACTTTCCGGCAACGCCGGCCTTTGCGTCCGCCCGCGCGCTCAAGGAGATGCGGTTGCTCCCGGATCCGGTGAGGTCGATCCCGGCCGCGGCGTCCACCCACGCCGCGTCATACGTCAAACCGGCGGCGGCCGCGGGGTCCGAGGTCCACACGTGGCACAGGCTGGCGACGTCGAGGGTCACCGGTTCGGCACCGGCCACCAGATCGAACGCGCTCGGGGGGCAACGCAGGAGGGGCTGGTCATCACCGACCTGGACGGGGATGCTCACGAGAGTGGGTGGCGCCGCATCGGCCGCACCCTTCGGGACGTCCGTCACCGAGAACAGCAGGGCCGCCGGACCGGAGAAACCCTTCTCGGCAGCCACGCTGACGCTCGTGTCTCCCGGCTTGGTCACTCGCGGACGCAGCGCCTTGGCCGGCGAGGTGAGCACCGGATCGCGGCCGTCGGCGAGCACCACCCGGGAGCCGGTGGGCGAGTCGATGTAGTCACCGAGGCGGATGTCGGCCGAACCGCCCTCGGGCAAGGCGATGGCCTTGCCCGGGATGGCGAAGGGTCCCCCGGACCCGGCGGCGGGCACATAGATCACCGCGGCCGCCGATGAGCCCGCTTCGTCCGTGACGACATACGGAATCGCTTGCGGCACACCGGTGACTGAGATCACCACCTTGGCGCCGGCGATTCTGGCGTTGCTGGACGCGACCGAAGCGACCTTCAGCTTGGCCGAGTCGCCGTCCGGGTCGAACGCACCGGTCAGCACATCGACGGTGGCCGAGTCGACCGACGTCGCCTTCGCCACGTGGTCGGTAATCCGGGGGGGCAACTGGGCATCCTCCGCCGACCGGATCGTCACCGTCGACAAGGACGACGGGCCGGCGTTTCCGGTCAGGCCGTAGGTGACCGTCAGGCTCTTGCCGATCGGCGTGGCAGTGGCCGTGAGTGGTCCTTGCGGGGATTGCAATGCGACGCCGGCCGGCAACTTCGGGTTGTTCTGTGCGAGCGGGACGATGGTGACCGGATCGCCCTTGGCAAACAGATCGTTGGCGAGCGGGTTGATCGTCACGTGGGCGCCCGGGGCGACCGTCATGGTGTCGGGCAGCGGCACGGCGAGTTGTGGATCACCGGCCGGGACCACCGCCACGCGGACACTCGCCGTCGCCATGGCACCAAAAGCGTCGCTGACCGAATAGGTGAAGACATCAGTGCCACGCGACTGCGGATAAGCCTGGTAGACAATGCTGTTCGGCCCGAAGCCCATGACCCGACCCAGTCTCGGCGCCGATGCGATCCCGGTGACGACGGACGAATCACCGTCGGGGTCATGGCCCGAGGTGGCGACCGGGATCGTGACCGTGTCGCCTTGCACGGTTCGGGCCTCCAGCGGCTCCGGGGTCGGTGTCGCATTGGCCTGCGCCTGCGACGGCAGCGGCTGCACGATGACCATGACCCGGCCGGATCCCGATTCGCCGGTGTCGGTGACGGCGACATAGTCGATTGCGAGAGTGCGTGGGGAGGCGACCTTGGCCGGTGCCAGGAAGCGGATGGCCGACCCCGAGACATAGGCGGCGCCGACGTCCTTCGACATCGGGTCGACGGGGTCGGTGACGAGCAACTGTCCCGGTCCCGGCGCGCCGGGAATATTCGCCTTGAGCGTGAGCGGGCCGCCGGAGAGGGTGGAGTCGTTCTCCAGAGCCGGGATCAGGGTGGAGTCACCCGCTCGCACGACCGCCGCGTCGGCTCGCACCACGACCTGATCGCTCTCCAAGGGCGCGAGCAGGGCCACCGAAACCTCTCCGGTCGCGGTCTCTTCGCCATTGCTCACCTCATAGCTGACGACCGGCGGCGCGCTCGCCTTGACTCCGGTCGGCATCAGACGCAGCCATCGGCCACCGACCGTGGCTGCGGTCATCGCATCTTTCGGTTCCACCGTGGCCGACTGAACGGTCAGCACGCGGCCGGCCAGGTCGATGTCATTGCCGATGACATCGACGAGCGCGGGCGCTAAGCCGCGGACCGACGCGGTATCCGGCATCGCAACGGGGGCACCTGCCCGCTTGGCCGGGCGCACTTCCAAACGGACCTGCCCGGGTGCCGGATCCGCGCTTCCGTATGCCGCGCGGTAGCCGAGCGTGTACGACCCCTCCTTGTCGGCCCTCACAGTCACCGTCCCGGTGGCGGGGTCCGTCGTGACATTGAGTGGCCGCTTGGCCGAGCGCGTGAAGGTGACGTCTCCGTCGAGCGAGATAGTCGCCGAGGGGTCCGTGGGATCCGACCCGGGTAGGTCGTTGACGGTGGGACGGAAGGTCACGGCGGACCCCGGCTCGGCCGCAACGACATCGGGACGGGTGACGGCGGATTTACGCTGTGTCGCCTGCGGATCCTGAACATCGACTCGGACGTGGGCCGGCTGGCTCTTGGATCGACCGTCCGTCACCCGATAGGTGATGTCCACGACGCCCCCGGTAGCCGGGGCCGCAAGTTCCAGGTTGCCTTCACCGGTCGTCCGAACAACCCCGTCCGACACGCTCGCATCGAACAAGGCGAGGGCATCACCTTCGCCGTCGCGCCACTGCCCCAGCACGGGAACACTGATGACTCCAGCGGCCGGCACGGTCCATATCGGATCGGCCGCCTGCTCGCGCCGGAGGGGCGCCGCATTGCCACTCGGCTTGGGCGTGACGTCGACATGGCCGGTGCGTGACGGCCCTCCGGCGTCGACCACGAAATCGAATCCCGCCAGCTTCGCTTTTGTATCAAGGGTGAAACTGACGGTCTGCAAGTCCGGCGAGATTTGAGCGCGGCCACCCGTGACATGCTCCACGCTCGTGATCGCGCGAATATGACCCGCGATGTCCTGCACATTGTCCAAAACGTGCAGGACGGTCGTGCGCCCCGGGCGTGCGCCGAATTCTCCGGGGGTCACGGTTGGGGCCTGTGAGGAGGAGATTGCGCCGGTCTTCTTCGGGCCTTTGGCGTCCTTGTCGGCCTTCAGTGGCCGCACGATTCCCGCCCAGTCGTCACTGGCCGTCTTGCGTTCGACGTCGACCAGCGCGCCATTGGTCAGGTCGTTGACCACGACCTGGTCGCGGTTGACCCGGAAGACGGGTTGCCGCAAGGGGGCGTTCCGTGACACCGGTGTCTCGACGGCTTGACGGCCGCCGCAGGAGCGGGCGGCCGTTCCCCGGTCACCGCCCCACGCGCCCAATGCACAGCCACTGACGATCACGGGCCGGGCCGGGCGGCCGGTGCCTGCGGCGAAAAGCGCTTTCGCGGCACTGCCGTCAAGGGGCAACTGCCACAGGGCCAACGGCGTGGCCACAATGACAGCCGTCCCTTCGGACGAGGGTTCCTGGAGCACCAGCCCGGCTGCTGCTCGCTGCACCACCGGGGCTGCGTCATCGACTTGGACGGCTCCAGAGTCCGGCTCCGCCAGGATGCGATGCCGTCCGACCGCCGTGACCGCGACGGAGCTGCGTGTGACGCTGGTGCCTATCCGTGGCTCGGCGAACCCGCCCTCGGCGGGCGTGATCGTCACCGTGCGTCCGGTGACATCGGCCGCGTAGATCGTGCCGTCCATAGCGACCGCGAGAGCAGCACGGTCCGAGGACGCCCCCGAGAGAGCGGTCAACGACGCGATGGGTTCGCTGGACGAGGCGAGATCGCGCAACACAGGCACGGTCGGAGGAGCGTCGCCATCGCGATAGCGGGTGGCCCAGATCCGTCCGGTCTTGATGTCGAGAGCGGCAACCGTTCCGCCGCGCATATCGATGACAGCGTCCTGCGCGATGACGGCACCTTGATCGATTAGCGGCAGTCCCGCGCGCACATCGACCGGGTAGACGGTCGAGATGGTGCGGTCGATCGCGATGACCGTACCCGCCTCCTGGCGCACGTCGAGCCTCGAAGTGTCGCCCGCGCGGGCGCCGCCGGGCGCATAGAAGCCCGAGTCCAGGGCGCCCGCGGCCCGGTTGAGGCGGCCGAAGAGCGAATCCTTGTTGTTGGTGACCCAGACGCCGGCGTCGTTGAGGTCGATGCTTCGAACGGCCACCCCCGGCGATCGGACGGCAAAACCCACCAGCGCGACGACCGCGAGCACCACGACCAAGGCGCCCGCCAGCATTCGGTCATGCCGAGCAAACCCCATGGCGCGGGCCCTCCGTTTCGCAGATCAATAGCCCGCGCAAGTCTGCCCACGAATCGCCTCGACCGTCTTGTCCACAAATGTGGGGTCAGTGGCTTCTGGAAGCGTCATCCCTCGTTCGTCACGTCAGTCTGCGCAGACCAGCGGCGAGTAGGCAACCGAGCCACCCCCGTCCTGCCTGACGACCAGGATGGCGAGGCAAATGGGTTGCCTGGCAGCGGATTTCAAGGTGAGCGTAGGGATTTTGACGACGCCTTCGCGATCGTCGTCCGTTCGCCATCTGAAGGTGTCCGTGGCCAGTTGCGCAGAGTAGGTCCACCGGAAGGTGACCTCGGCCTTGGCGCGCGTCCACGTGATGGCGACGGGTCCGGGTGGGAGCCCGGCGACGCCGGACCCTGCGTCTGGCGTCCCCGTACCCTCAGTCAGGGTGGCGCGCGAGGGTTGGGGGGAATCGCGCGCCACGACGGCGTAGCCAACGCCGACAGCCGCAGCGACGCCCAGCAGCGCCCCGACCACCTTGAGCGTCAACGGGCCGCGGCGAGCACTCGTCTGGGTCACCGTCCTGGGCGGCGGCAACGTCGTTCCCCCGTGGATCGGTGCCTCCAACCTGCCCACCCGTCGCGCCGACGCCGATCGGTTGGCCCGGGATTGAGCCTCGGTCGAGCTCGGATCGGTGGCTTGGGCATGACCGTTCCCTGCACCGAGCGGTCGCGAACGTTGCGCTGCTCCTGCGCCGGTCGTTGCTGTCTTCGAGTTCGGTTGCCCCGGTGCCCCCGGTCCGGCAGCACCTGACCGACGAACGCGCGTCTTGGCGAGCGCGTCGTCGGCGATCTCGGCGTACATACCGGGTGCTCGACGGTGCGTCACGATCATCCGGGTGCGAGGCAGGCGTTGCTCGCTCTCGACGCTTGTCAGGGCCTGAGCGAAAGCAGCGGCGGAGGGATGACGCAGTTCTGGCTTCTTCGCCATGGCGCGCGCCAGGATCCGCTCCAGCGAATCGGGAACGTCGGCGCGCCCGGTCCGTGGCGGCTGCAAGTCGCGAATTCGCCCCATCACGCCGATGCGCGAGTTGTCCCCACCCAGGACTTCGAAGGGCGAACGTCCGACCAGGAGGTGCCACACGGTAGCGCCCAGGGAATACACATCCGTGGCCACGGACCCGCGCGTTTCGGTGAAGAGCATCTCCGGTGACGACCAGGGAATCGACACACCGACCTCCTCATCGTCCTCCGGCGTCGGCGTCAACGTGGTAGCCACACCGAAATCGGTCAAGCCGGGCCCGCCCCACGGCTGGGTCAGGATGTTTGCGGGCTTGACGTCGCGGTGGATGATGCCTGCGAGATGCGCGCTGTGGAGGGCACCGCTGACCTCGATGGCAGCGCTCAGCACATCGGCGAGCGCCAACTCACCACCGACGGCGCGCTCGGCAAAGGTGGCCTCCGGGCAATACGCCATGACGATATAGGCCCGATCATCGTCCGTGACGCCGACGGAGTGAATGGTGACGACATTGGGGTGCTGCAGGCCCGCCATCGTCGTCGCCTCGGTCTCGAAGCGCTGCCGGGCAAGCTCGTCCAGCGTGCGGTCGCGGAGTACCTTCACCGCGACCTCACGACCTAGTCGATCCTCGCGATAGAGATAGACGTCGCCGTATCCCCCGCTGCTGCTGAGCAGGTGGCGGAAGGTTAGACCACGAATCACGGGCGGCCCAGATTGGGCCGCCATCACGCCGTTGCCTCGAAACTGATCCGAGAGACCTCACCCAGGATGATGGTGCTTCCCGGTTCGATCACCACGGGAGTGTCCGAGGTGAGCCGGGTCGTCACACCCAAGGCGTCGACGATCTCGGTGCCATTCGTCGAACCGAGATCCGTGACACTAACAAGCCAGTAGTTCACGGAGATCAGGGCATGCTGGCCGGAGACCTCGTGCTGGGGGTCGACAATCCGCGCCAGGTGTGGGCGTTCACCCTGGTGACCGGGGATCTCCCGCGGCGAACGGCCGAGCACGATGTCCCTGTCCACGGTGATCACTTCACCCGACTCCAGACGCAGGATGCCCAGGGCGGGGCGGCTGATCTCCACCGGCTCCTGCTCAGGAACCGGCGCGTGGCAAACGCGACAGGTCGGCTGGAAAGCCACCGTGAAATGGCCCTGCGCACACTTCTTGGCCAGCACCATCGGTCCCGTGCAGGCCCCCGGCGGAGAGTCGAGCGCAGCCAAGAGGTCACCCCGGGCGATGGTCAGCTCCATGTCCCCATCGGGATCGGGGCCTAGGAGCCTTTGCTCTCCGGGTGGGGGCGGAAAGGTGAAGGCGGGCTGGTTGTCGAAGACATCCACCGCGTCTGCGGTGCCGCCCGACGGGTGCGGCGTGACTCGCCAGTCCGCCGGATTCCAGGATGGGCCGGCATTGACGAAGCCATCATCGCTGTCGTCGGCGTCGGTGTCCGCGTTCGACTGCGTACTGCCCCACCCCGCGTCGACGAGATCCACGGCGTCATCGAGCGGGTCATCGACAGGTGAGCTGTTTGACTGCTCGTCCAGCGCAGGTTCGCCAAGGTCTTCGGAGTGGGACGCCGCCTTGCTCAGATCGACGGGCCGCTGCCGGACGTCCGCGTCGGTAGCGGCCGCTTCCACGTCCTCGGATCGCGAGAACCAGGAATCCGAGACCCCGACGGCCAGCTCCGAGGACGCATCCGCCACGCCCAGTACACCGTCACCAGCATCCGTCATCAGTTGGGCGTCAACAGCAACGCCGTCGTCGGATGGGCCTTCGGCCACGCTGGGAGGATGCGGGGAATGCGCGGGGTCGGCAAGCGCCCATACCGGATCGGAAGCCTCGACCGCGGGCTCGGCGTCGTCGGTAGGAAACAGCGGGAGCACCTCGAGCTCATCTGGCTGTGGTCGATGCGCGGCGGCGATCATCGGCGTCAGGCGCACCGCTGCAGCAGGGACAACGCCGCCTTGAACGGGCACCGCCGGCGTCGCCGACCCATGCGCCAAGGACAGAGTGGCCATCACGACATCGGTGTATTCGTGATCCGCCACGAGGCGCCCGTCGTCCAGGACGTGACGATCGCTCGCCGTCTCGACCTCCACTCGGCCCTGGCCGCGCGTCAGTGCCCGGGCGCGCCCGTCCGCGTCGATCTCGCAGATCGCGAAGTCGGGGGCGGCGCGTAGACCCCGGGCGAAGAGGGCATCGATGGCGGCCTCGACGCCGCTGCCGGCGAGCGCCGTGAGGCACTCCGTGGACAGGGTGTCCCCTGGTGAACCGGGCAGCAGGATCGCACGCGCTCCGAGAACGATGGCAACGCCGTCGCCGGGAAGGTAATGCGCGAAGTCGTCGATGTTCAACTCTGGTGCTCCTCGTTCTGGCGGCGTACAGCCCGCGGCGCCGTAACCGCGAGATCACCGTGATACTCGTCGCCGAAGGCGAGGTCCGCCACGACGACACTGACATTGTCGTGCCCACCGGCGGCAAGCGCGGCACTGACCAACGCGTCGGCACACTCCTGGGGAGACGCGTGCCGGCGAAGGATGGCCTCTATTTCCGCCTCCTCGACCTCGCCCGTGAGCCCGTCGCTCGCGATCATCCAACGATCTCCGGGGCCGGCCGGCACCATCCGAATCTCGGGCTGCGGCGGGAGATCTTCCACGATTGCCCGCGTCAGCACATGTCGACTCGGATGGTGTCGAGCCTCTTCCGGCGAGACGTGCCCGGCTTCGAGGAACTCGGTGACTTCCGAGTGGTCGGTCGTCAGTCGCTCCAAGCATCGTTCATTGAGGCGGTAGACGCGGGAGTCACCGACATGGAAGACGGCCAAGAGATTTGACGGGCCCGGGATGACGGCAAATCCCGCCACCGTCGTGCCCAGACCGTGGCTATCGGGATTGGTGCGGCCGTAATCCCCGATCGCCACCGAGGCGTCCAGGATGAGTTGCCGGACGGAGTCGCCGGACAGCGACGCACAATCGCCTCGGGCCAAGGACTCGACGACGAGGCGACTGGCGACCTCACCCGCCGCCTGCCCCCCCATGCCGTCGGCAATGGCGAACAACCATTCACCGACGAGGACGGCGTCCTCGTTCACCTCTCGGACCCAGCCCACGTCGGTAGCCGCGCCCGCGTGTACTCCGACCACACTCCGGACTCTATTGACCAGCGGTAGAAGCGTTAGTCGTCGATTTCGAGGACGCGCGCGTCCGAAACGTCCTCATCAGCGATTAGGAGCGAGCTATCTGCATCACGACGGCCTTGGGCTCGGTGAAGAACTCGCGGCTGAAGTTGCCCCCCTCGCGGCCGACACCGGAGTCGCCGACGCCGCCGAAGGGGGTGCGCAGGTCGCGGATGAAGAAGCAGTTCACCCACACCGTGCCGGCGCGCAGTCGGGAGGCGACACGGTGGGCGCGGGAGAGGTTTTCGGTGAACAGCATGGCGTTGAGGCCGTATCGCGTGTCGTTGGCCAGGTGCACGACCTCCTCCTCGGTGGCGAAGCGATTGACCACGCATACGGGCCCAAAGATCTCCTCGCAGTAGGGCGCGGCGTCGAGGGCGAGGCCGTCGATGATGGTCGGTCGCACCAGCCAGGACCCGTCCGTGGCGACGCCCCCGGTGTGGATCTTGCCGCCGAGTGCCTCTGCCGCGTCGACATAAG
>NZ_DAOQZV010000006.1:0-33753 GCF_035343835.1 Nostocoides sp.
TGAAGAAGGGCCCCTTCATCGACGGCCACCTCCAGAAGAAGGTGGACGACGCCAATGCCAAGGGTTCCAAGAACGTCATCAGGACCTGGTCACGCCGGTCGGTCATCGCGCCGGACTTCCTGGGTCACACCTTCGCCGTGCACAACGGCAAGACCCACATCCCGGTCTTCGTGACCGAGTCGATGGTCGGCCACAAGCTCGGCGAGTTCGCCCCGACCCGCACCTTCAAGGGTCACATCAAGGACGACAAGAAGGGCCGTCGTCGATGAGCACGGAGAACACCATGGAGTCCAAGGCGGTCGCCCGCCACGCGCGGGTCACCCCGCAGAAGGCCCGCCGCGTCGTGGACCTGATCCGCGGCAAGCAGGCGGACGCTGCCGTCGCTACGCTGCGCTTTGCCCCGCAGGGCGCCAGCGAGACGGTGCTGAAGGTGCTGCAGAGCGCCATCGCCAACGCCCGTGTCAAGGCCGATGCCGCCTCGGTGGCCTTCGATGAGCGCGACCTGATCGTCAGCGCCGCGTTTGTCGACGAGGGCCCGACGATGAAGCGATTCCGCCCGCGTGCCCAGGGCCGCGCCGGTCGCATCAACAAGCGCACGAGCCACATCACCGTCTTCGTGGCCCCCAAGACCACCACCTCGCAGACGGCCGGAAAGGCAGGAGCCCGCTAATGGGTCAGAAAGTCAACCCGCACGGCTTCCGTCTGGGCATCACCACCGATCACAAGAGCCGCTGGTTCGCCGACTCCACCAAGGAGGGTCAGCGCTACCGCGACTATGTCAAGGAAGACGTGGCGATCCGTCGCCTCATGGCCAAGGGCATGGAGCGCGCCGGCATCTCCCGCGTGGAGATCGAGCGCACCCGTGACCGCGTCCGCGTCGACATCCACACCGCCCGCCCGGGCATCGTCATCGGCCGCCGCGGCGCCGAGGCCGACCGCATCCGCGGTGAGTTGGAGAAGCTGACCGGCAAGCAGGTACAGCTGAACATCCTCGAGGTCAAGAACCCCGAGATCGATGCGCAGCTGGTCGCCCAGGGCATTGCCGAGCAGCTCTCGGCCCGTGTGACCTTCCGTCGCGCGATGCGCAAGGGCATGCAGTCGGCCCTGCGCGCCGGCGCCAAGGGCATCCGGATCCAGTGCTCCGGCCGACTCGGCGGCGCCGAGATGTCCCGCTCGGAGTTCTACCGCGAAGGCCGTGTGCCCCTGCACACCCTGCGCGCGAACATCGACTACGGCTTCTTCGAGGCCAAGACCACCTTCGGCCGGATCGGTGTGAAGGTGTGGATCTACAAGGGGGACATGACGGAGAAGGAATTCGCCGCCGCCCAGGTCGGCGCCCCGCGCCCGCCGCGTGGCCCCCGTCGTGACCGCGACGACCGCCCCGCTCGGGCCCGTCGCGACAGCACCACCGACACCACCGAGGCGAGCGCACCTGCCGCCGAGGCCGTTACCGAGGGAGTGTGATGATCCGATGCTGATCCCGCGTCGCGTCAAGCACCGCAAGCAGCACCACCCCGGGCGCTCCGGTATGTCCAAGGGCGGCAACGTCCTCGCTTTCGGTGAGTACGGCATCCAGGCTCTCGAGCCGGCCTACGTCACCAACCGGCAGATCGAGTCCGCACGTATCGCCATGACCCGCTACATCAAGCGTGGCGGCAAGGTGTGGATCAATATCTACCCGGACCGTCCGCTGACCAAGAAGCCGGCCGAGACCCGGATGGGTTCCGGTAAGGGGTCCCCCGAGTGGTGGGTGGCCAACATCAAGCCCGGCCGCATCATGTTCGAACTCTCCGGCGTGCCCGAGGAGACAGCGCGCGAGGCCATGCGCCTCGCCATGCACAAGCTGCCGATGAAGTGCCGCTTCGTCCAGCGTGAAGGTGGTGACATCTGATGGCAGTCGGGAGCAAGGACCTGACGTCCAAGGAACTGCGTGGCCTCGATGAGGACCGTCTCGTCGAAGAGCTGCGCAAGGCCAAGGAGGAGTTGTTCAACCTCCGGTTCCAGTCGGCCACCGGCCAACTGGAGAGTCACGGCCGCCTGCGCGCGGTCCGCAAGGACATCGCCCGGATCTACACCGAAATGCGTGAGCGCGAGCTCGGCATCGGCGGCACGGAGGCCTGAGCATGAGCGAGAACACTGTGGAAGAGAAGGCCAGCGTGGAGCGCAACGACCGCAAGACCCGTCAGGGCTATGTCGTCAGCGACAAGATGGACAAGACCGTCGTCGTCGAGGTCGAGGACCGCGTCAAGCACGCGCTCTACGGCAAGGTCATGCGCAAGAGCCACAAGGTCAAGGCGCACGACGAGCAGAACGCCGCCGGCATCGGTGACCGCGTCCTGATCATGGAGACCCGTCCGCTCAGTGCCACCAAGCACTGGCGCGTCGTGGAGATTTTGGAGAAGGCCAAGTGATCCAGCAGGAGTCACGCCTCAAGGTCGCCGACAACACCGGCGCCAAGGAGATCCTCTGCATCCGGGTGCTCGGTGGCTCCGGCCGCCGGTATGCCGGCATCGGCGACGTCATCGTCGCCGCCGTCAAGGACGCGATCCCCGGCGGCAATGTCAAGAAGGGTGACGTCGTCAAGGCCGTCATCGTTCGCACCACCAAGGAGCGTCGTCGTCCCGACGGCAGCTACATCCGCTTCGACGAGAACGCGGCCGTCATCCTCAAGAACGATGGCGACCCGCGCGGCACGCGCATCTTCGGCCCGGTCGGCCGCGAGCTGCGCGAGAAGCGCTTCATGAAGATCATCTCGCTGGCACCGGAGGTGCTCTGACCATGGCCAAGATGAAGATCAAGAAGGGCGACACCGTCCAGGTCCTCACGGGCAAGGACAAAGGCAAGCAGGGCAAGGTCATCGCCGTCAACACCGAGACCGAGCGGGTCACGGTCGAGGGCGTCGGCCAGATCACCCGCCACGTCAAGCCGGGTCCCCGTGGCACCGGTGGCCTCGTGGTCCAGGAGTCCCCGATCCACGTCTCCAATGTGGCGATCATCGACCCCGCTGACAAGAAGCCGACCCGGGTCCGCACCCGCGTCGAGCAGGTGGAGCGCGACGGTCGCACCAAGACCACCCGCGTGCGCGTCGCCGCTCGCTCCGGGAAGGACATCTGATGAGTGACACCGCAACCAAGCCGCGCTTGAAGACGCGCTATGCCGACGAGGTCCGCTCGGCGCTGACCGAGCAGTTCGCCTATGACAACGTCATGCAGGTCCCGGGCGTCGTCAAGGTCGTCGTCAACATGGGTGTCGGCGATGCCGCCAAGGACAGCAAGCTGATCGAGGGCGCGATCCGCGATCTCGCCGCGATCACCGGCCAGAAGCCGCAGGTCACCAAGGCACGCAAGTCGATCGCCCAGTTCAAGCTCCGCGAAGGTATGCCGATCGGCGCCCACGCGACGCTGCGCGGCGACCGCATGTGGGAGTTCCTCGACCGCCTGGTCACCGTGGCGCTGCCGCGTATCCGCGACTTCCGTGGGCTCTCGCCCAAGCAGTTCGACGGCCGCGGCAACTACACCTTCGGCCTGACCGAGCAGTCGATGTTCCACGAGATCGACCAGGACCGCATCGACCGCGTCCGCGGCATGGACATCACGGTCGTGACGACCGCGACGAACGACGACGAGGGACGCGCGCTGCTCAAGGCGCTCGGCTTCCCCTTCAAGGAGAACTGACATGGCCAAGACCGCCCTGAAGAACAAGGCCGCCAAGGCTCCGAAGTTCAAGGTCCGTGGCTACACCCGCTGCCAGCGCTGCGGGCGTCCGCACTCGGTCTACCGCAAGTTCGGCCTGTGCCGGATCTGCCTGCGCGAGATGGCCCACCGCGGCGAGCTCCCGGGCGTCACCAAGTCCTCCTGGTGAGTCACGCAACCGCGTGACTACACCGCATACCGAAATCATCCACATCCACACCGAAGGTCCGAAAGGAAACCGCGGTGAGAGAGGGCACGCTCGCCCATGACCATGACTGACCCGATTGCGGACATGTTGACCCGCGTCCGGAACGCCAACTCGGCGCACCACGACGAGGTCTCCATGCCGTTCTCGAACCTCAAGTCGCACATTGCCGAGATCCTTCAGGCGGAGGGCTATATCGCCTCCTGGAAGGTCGAGGACGCCGAGGTCGGCAAGACCTTGACGATCAACCTCAAGTACGGCCCCAACCGGGAGCGCTCGATCGCCGGCATCCGCCGCGTCAGCAAGCCTGGCCTGCGGGTCTACGCGAAGTCGACCAACCTGCCCAAGGTTTTGGGTGGTCTCGGGATCGCGATCATTTCCACGTCGTCCGGCCTGCTCACTGACAAGCAGGCGGCCAGCAAGGGTGTGGGTGGGGAAGTCCTCGCCTACATCTGGTAAGGAGCATTCGGATGTCTCGAATCGGACGTCTCCCGGTCACGGTCCCCGCTGGGGTCACCGTCGCGATCGACGGTCAGACCGTCACCGTCAAGGGCCCCAAGGGCGAGCTGTCCCACGTCGTCGCCGAGCCGATCACGATCGCGCAGGGCGAGAGCGGCGTCGAGGTCTCCCGGCCCGACGACGAGCGCCTCTCGCGCTCGCTGCACGGCCTGACCCGCACCCTCATCAACAACATGGTCCTCGGGGTCACCGACGGCTATGAGAAGAAGATGGAGATCTACGGCACCGGTTACCGCGTCATGGCGCGCGGTTCCAACCTCGAGTTCTCACTCGGGTACAGCCACTCGATCACCGTCGAGCCGCCGGCCGGCATCACCTTCGCCGTCGAGAACCAGACCCGGTTCTCGGTGCAGGGGATCGACAAGCAGTTGGTCGGCGAGACTGCCGCCAACATCCGCAAGCTGCGCAAGCCCGACCCGTACAAGGGCAAGGGCGTTCGTTACGCCGGCGAGCAGATCCGCCGCAAGGTCGGAAAGGCTGGAAAGAAGTAGTCATGGCAATGATCATCAAGCGCGGCAAGAGCAAGGCCGCCGCCCGTGGCCGTCGCCACGACCGCGTCCGCAAGCACGTCAGTGGCACCAGCGCGCGTCCGCGCCTGGTCGTCACGCGCAGCGCCCGCCACGTCTTCGTCCAGGTCGTCGACGACACCGTCGGCAAGACGCTGGCCAGCGCCTCCACCATGGAAGCCAACCTGCGCAGCTTCGAGGGCGACAAGAGCGCCAAGGCCAGATCGGTCGGCAAACTGCTCGCGGAGCGGGCCAAGGCGGCCGGCGTCGAGGCGGTCGTCTTCGACCGCGGTGGCAACAAGTACCACGGTCGCGTCGCCGCCATCGCCGATGGCGCCCGCGAGGGAGGTCTCGAACTGTGACCTCGCTGCAGCAGACCGCAACTCTCGAGATGAGGAACATCTGATGCCCGGACCCCAGCGTCGAGGCACCGGCGGCGCCGACCGCGGCGGCGACCGGACCAACGAACGCGGCGAGCGTCGCGGCAGCCGTGACGGTGGCCGCGACAACCGCCGCGAAGCCCCCGAGAAGAGCCAGTATCTCGAGCGCGTGGTGACCATCAACCGCGTTGCCAAGGTCGTCAAGGGTGGGCGTCGCTTCAGCTTCACCGCCCTCGTCGTCGTCGGCGACGGTGACGGCACTGTCGGCGTCGGCTACGGCAAGGCCCGTGAGGTCCCCGCCGCGATCGCTAAGGGCGTCGAAGAGGCCAAGAAGGCCTTTTTCAAGGTCCCGCGGATCCAGGGCACCATCCCGCATCCCGTCCAGGGTGAGGCCGCCGCCGGCGTCGTCATGCTGCGCCCGGCCGCTCCCGGTACCGGTGTCATCGCCGGTGGCCCGGTGCGCGCCGTGCTCGAGTGCGCCGGCATCCACGACGTTCTCTCCAAGAGCCTCGGCTCGGACAACTCCATCAACATCGTCCACGCGACGGTCGCGGCCCTCAAGGGCCTCGAGCGTCCCGAAGAGGTCGCGGCCCGCCGCGGCCTGCCCCTGGATGAGGTCGCCCCGGCCGCCATGCTGCGGGCCCAGGCCGCTGGGGCTGGTGTCTGATGGCACGCCTTAAGGTGACCCAGCTCAAGGGCATCGTCGGCGAGAAGCACAGCGCGCGGGAGACCCTGCGCACCCTGGGCCTCAAGCGCATCGGCGATGTCGTCGTCAAGGAGGACCGCCCCGAGATCCGGGGTATGGTCCGGACGGTCCGCCACCTGGTGGCCGTCGAGGAGGTCGAGTGAGTATGGCGGACAACGCCAAGAAGAGTGCCGGCGCGGCGTCGACGCACGCGCTGAAGGTCCACCACCTGCGTCCGGCTCCCGGAGCCAAGACCGCCAAGACCCGCGTGGGTCGCGGTGAGGGCTCCAAGGGCAAGACCGCGGGCCGTGGCACCAAGGGCACCAAGGCCCGCTACCAGGTTTCGCCGGCCTTCGAGGGTGGGTCCACGCCCATCCACATGCGGCTGCCGAAGCTGCGCGGCTTCAAGAATCCCTTCCGCACGACCTACCAGGTCGTCAACCTCGACAAGATCTCGGCGCTCTACCCCTCGGGTGGCGCGGTGACGGTCGAGGACCTGGTCGCCAAGGGCGCGGTGCGCTCCGGCGAACTGGTCAAGGTGCTCGGCACCGGCGAGATCACCGTCGCGGTCCACGTGACCGCCGACGCGTTCTCGGCGAGCGCCAAGGACAAGATCGAGGCCGCCGGCGGATCGGTCGCCTCGGCCTGACCGGCCACAGTGGCCGCACGACGCATGACGCACGTA
The DNA here is from genome assembly GCF_035343835.1 of Nostocoides sp. NCBI lineage: Bacteria > Bacillati > Actinomycetota > Actinomycetes > Micrococcales > Intrasporangiaceae > Nostocoides > Nostocoides sp. The sequence continues at coordinate 6,673 of NZ_DAOQZV010000006.1, forward strand.
TGCCGTGAGGCGAGCTCCCCCGGGAACTCACCTCACGGCATACGGCGTTGAGCCACCAGCCAGGGTTCGGTCCGCGTGTCCGCCCGGGGTATCTTTCATCGGGCGCCCCGCCCACCGGATCGACCACAGACGCGGCCCCACCGGGCCGCACCAGAAGGGGACCACGACATTGCTAACGGCCTTCGGTCGCGCGTTCAAGACGCCTGACCTGCGCAAGAAGCTGCTGTTCACCCTCGCGATGATCGCGATCTACCGGCTCGGCGCCCACGTCCCGACGCCGGGGGTCAGCTACTCCCTGGTGCAGCAGTGCATCAAGAACTCGCCCACCAACTCCGGCTTCCTCGGCCTGGCCAATCTCTTCAGCGGTGGAGCGCTGCTGCAGCTGTCGGTCTTCGCGCTCGGCATCATGCCGTATATCACCGCGAGCATCATCGTTCAGCTGCTCACCGTCGTCATCCCGCGGTTCGAGACCCTCAAGAAGGAGGGCCAGACCGGTCAGGCCAAGATGACGCAGTACACGCGCTATCTGACGATCGGGCTGGCCATCCTGCAAAGCGCCACCCTGGTGACGTTCGCGCAGAACCCGGGCACCTTGTGGCAGGGCTGCACCAACATCATGGTCGATGATTCGCTGTTCACCATCGCCTTGATGGTGCTGACGATGACGGCAGGCACGGGTCTGATCATGTGGCTCGGTGAGTTGATGACCGACAAGGGCATCGGCAACGGCATGTCCTTGTTGATCTTCACCTCGATCGCCTCGACCTTCCCCGGTGCGCTGTGGCTGATCAAGCAGCAGAAGGGCTGGTTCACCTTCCTGGCGATCGTCGCCATGGGCTTCGTGATCATCGCCTTGGTCGTCTTCGTCGAGCAGAGCACGCGGCGGATCCCGGTTCAGTACGCCAAGCGGATGGTCGGCCGGCAGATGTACGGCGGAACTTCGACCTATATCCCGATCAAGGTCAATATGGCCAACGTCATCCCGGTCATCTTCGCCAGCTCACTGCTCGCGCTGCCGATGATGGTGGCCCAGTTCAACCGCAACCCGACCGGCCGCAGCGCCGGCTGGGTGGAGTGGATCGACGGACATCTCGTGCGCGGCGATCACCCGATCTATATGGCGATCTACACACTTTTGATCCTCTTCTTCACCTTCTTCTACGTCTCGATTACCTTCAACCCGGAGGAGGTCGCCGACAACATGAAAAGGTATGGCGGCTTCATCCCAGGTATCCGCGCCGGGCGACCCACGGCCGAGTATCTCCAGTACGTCCTGACGCGGATCACCGTCGTCGGCGCCATCTACCTGGCGGCGGTGTCGTTGATCCCGTTGATCGCGGTGGCCGCCATCGGCGCCAACCAGAACTTCCCGTTCGGTGGCACCTCGATCATCATCATCGTCGGCGTCGGTCTCGAGACCGTCAAGCAGATCGAGGCGCAGTTGCATCAGCGCCACTACGAGGGCTTCCTGCGCTGACCCGCCCCCAGTCGGAAAGAGTGACCACCCAATGATGCGTTTGATCATCTTCGGCCCCCCCGGTGCGGGCAAGGGGACCCAGGCGAGCCGGATCGCCGAGCACTACGGGATCCCGGCGATCTCGACCGGCGACATCTTCCGCGCCAACATCAAGAACGAGACCCCGCTGGGCCTGCAGGTCAAGTCGATCCTGGCCGCGGGCGGGTATGTCAGCGACGACATCACCAATGCGATCGTCGCCGACCGCCTCGCCGAGGCGGACTGCGTGCCCGGGTTCCTCCTGGACGGTTACCCGCGCACCTCCGATCAGGTGGTCGCGCTCGACACCGTGCTGGCCGAGCACGACGGCGAACTCGACGCGGTCCTGGAGTTGACCGTTGACGAGGACGAGGTTGTGGGCCGGCTGCTTCGGCGGGCGGAGATCGAGGGCCGCGCCGACGACACCGAAGAGGTGATCCGCGAGCGGATGGCGATCTACCACGCCCAGACCGCGCCGCTCGCGACGCTCTACGCCGAGCGGGGCTTGCTGGTGCAGGTCGATGGTCTGGGCGAGGTCGACGAGGTCAGCGACCGGATCTTCGCCGCGCTGGACGTCAAGCAGCACTGACGATGTTCGGCCGGGAGCGACTGGAGACCAAGAGCCTGGATCAGGTGCGAGCGATGCGTCCTGCTGGGCTGCTCGTCGGGCAGTGCCTGGAGATGCTCGGCGCCTCAGTTCGCGGCGGCATGACGACCGGTGATCTCGACGCGCTGGCCGAGGGTTTCATTCGCGACCACGGTGGGCGGCCGTCCTTCGCCGAGGTCCCGGGGTATCGGCATACGTTGTGCACGTCGGTGAACGAGGAGATCGTCCACGGGATCCCGGGGGAGCGGGTACTGTGCGACGGCGATCTGCTCTCCGTGGACTGCGGCGCCATCGTGGACGGCTGGCACGGGGACGCGGCGATTTCGCTGATCGTCGGCGGGCGGGCGGCCGGCGCGCCCGCGGACCTGGCGTTGATGGACGCGACCGAGGCATCGCTCTGGGCCGGGATCGCGGCGCTGAAAGTCGGGCGCGATCTATTTGCGGTCGGCGCAGCCGTCGAACGCTCGATCCTGGAGACCGGAAAACGCGACGGTCGCGCCTACGGCATCGTCGAGGACTACGTCGGTCACGGCATCGGCCGCGAGATGCACATGTCGCCGAATGTGCCCAACTATGCCGTCGCCGGACGCGGCCCGACCATCAAGTCGGCCTGCACGGTGGCCATCGAGCCGATGGTGACATTGGGGGACCAGGCCAACGAGGTGTTGGCCGACCAGTGGACCGTCGTCACGCTGGACCGCTCGCGAGCGAGCCATTGGGAGCACACTGTGGCCTGCCATGCGGGCGGCATCTGGGTGCTCACTGCCATCGACGGTGGAGCCGGGCGGTTGGGCACGGCATACGCCCCGTTGTCATGAGGCCACGCACCTAGGACACCCCCCGAAGTTTTTCGCTCCTTCGGCCCACGCAGAGCGTGGGACCCAGCTCCAATACTTCGCGGGGACCCCGTCCGTCCGTGGTTTCGTAACACGACCGAGGACACGCCGGGCGGCAAACCGCGCGCCCGGCGTATCGCCGGCGTTCGAGTGATCTCGTTCCGGATCAGGCCGAGCGGGGACCGCTCACCGCACTGATCGGACGCCACACGGACGATCCATAGAAGAGCACCTTGCCGGTGGACTTGGTGCGGTAGACGCCGTGGCTGAAGCCGACGTATGCCGTGCCCCAGACGGCGATGACGTCGTACCGGGTGCCCTGGGCGGGGGTGCCGACATTGACCCAACGGGTGCCCATCTTCTTCTGGACGGTGACCTTCATCTGCAGGGCCGCCACGGCCGACGTGCAATCGATCCGGCCGTCGCCTTTGATCAACCCGCCGCTGAGATAAGGCGCTCCGGCCTTGATCCTGCAGGTAACGGGCGCCGCGCCGGTGCTGGCGCCCGCGGGTTCGGCGCTAGCGGCGGTGCTTGCGCCGAGCACGAGCCCGCCGGCCGCAACTGCCGTGGTGAGGGAGCGTAGGACGTTCATGATTTTCCTCTCTGACGCCCCTCGATCCGGCAGTAGGCCGATATCTTCGATGAGCGCAATGTGAAGCGTCCTCCCTTCCACTTAGGCGCGCCACCAGAATGCGGAAATTCAGCAAAATTTTACGATTGACTCGACTCAGTGTGCCCGCCACGGCCCCGGCTCGGTGAGGGACCTGCGCGTCACGACGAACGAGATCTGCGGGTCCCGATGGGATCGCCTGGCGGGCGATCACCTGGCTGGACTGCCGGGGTAGGTAAATTCGGCGACCGGTCAGTGCCGAGCGCTGCGTAGGCACCGCCGAGGGGTGCGCAGGAGCGCGGGCCGCGGTGCGTAAAGAGGCGCACAGGGGTTGAGGCCGGTCGTCGTTCGCGGGTTGTGTTGCTGCATGACCACCGCATCCATCTCCGGCAGTTACATCGTCGGCACCGGCTACGCGCGCGGTGTCGAATACGACCGCCTCGAGCGCCAAGCCGCTCTGAGCTGTCCGCGCGAGTTCGAGGCGATGTTTGCCCACGGCTTGCGTCACGGCGGCATCGTGCTCGACCTGGGCAGTGGCAATGGCGCGGTCACCCGACGATTGCGCGCGGCTCTGCCCGACTCCGTTGTCTACGGCAGCGATGTCGACCACGAGTTGCTCGCGAGCGTCGAACCGCCCGTCCTGCCCATCGTCGACGGACGAATCCCATTGGCGGACAACAGTGTCGACGATGTCGTCATGCGCTTCGTCGCGCAGCACTTGACCCAGCGCGTCCGCGCCGAGGTCTTCGCCGAGATTCGGCGCGTCCTGGTCCCCGGTGGGCGGCTGCACGTCATCGACGTGGACGACAGCGATGCCGGCACCAGCAGTGGCAAAGTCGTCCGTGGCCTCGTCGCCATCTTCAGCGAATTGCGTACGCTCCAGGCCGCCGACGGCGGAGATCGCTATGTCGTGAAAAAGATCCCGGCCGAGTTGGTCGAGGCCGGCTTCACGCAGGTCGATCCCGTCACCTCGGCGGTCACCACCGACGATCACCCGATCAGCGCCTTCGCCGTCCACATGGGTCCGGACCGTTATGTCCCCCTTGTCTCATCCGGGGCGCTGACCATCGAACAACTCGCCGTCGTCGGGTGGTCCTGGGAGAACTTCCTGCGCGACCCCGATGCCTTCATCTCGATCAATGTCCACACCGTGCATGCGGTGTCTCCCTGATCCGTCCGACCCTGTCACCAAAGGAGCCTTGCAAATGAACCCCAACCTGAAGACCTTCCTCGCCATCTTCTGCTTCATCTGGGGCGTTGTCGGCATCGTCCTGGCCGTCGCCAACCTCCAGAGCACGCCCGCCGACTCCACCAAGGCGGTCTTGTTCGGCGCGGTGGGCATGGTCGGCTTCGTCAGCGGCTGGTTGCTCATGCGCCGCCCCGCCTACTGACGGCTCGCACGAAAACCCTTACCCCACAACGACCTGACGACACAAGACAAAGGAAAAGGTGTGAGCGCGCTACGTTTCCGCGAGAGCCTGCGGGTGGAAGTTGTCGATGACAAGCTGCTCTTCCTGCTCAATGACGAGCAGGCCAGCATCGTCGAGAATCCCGACACGGCCCGGGTTGCCAAGCTGATCGACGGCCGACGCTCGATGTCCGACATCATGTCGGCGCTCGCGCCCAGCATGTCGCCGGATCGGATCCTTCTGGAGCTGGCCAAACTGCAAAAGGCCGGCCACGTGCTGCCGGTTGCGGCGGATGCCGGGCCGGCGCGGGCCTATGTCGAGAGCTTCGGTAAGCGTGCCGACGCCTTCCACGGTCGGACGCAGGCATACGACGTGGCCGTCATGGACCTGACCGAGTTCGCCATGGCCGATGCGCTCGGTGCCGCCCTCGCGAGCTATCGACAGGTCGCGGTCCGGCCGGCGGCCACGGTCTTCGATGCCGCTGCGGCGGACGTGGTCGTGGTCGCCGTCAGGGACTACCTCCAGGCGCCGCTGCGGGAGATCAACAAGCACTTCAAGTCAGAGGGTGTGCAGTGGATTCTCGTCAAGCCGGCCGGCCGGGAAGTGTGGGTCGGCCCCCGCTTCATCGCGGGGGAGACCGGGTGCTGGGAGTCGGTCGAGGACCGCATTGCGGCCAACCGGCAAGTGGAACGCTATTTGGCGGGCAAGTCGGGTGCGTCCTATCCGGCGGTCCAGCCAGCGGGCCTCGCACCGGGTGCCGTGGGCATCGCAGCCGGCATCGTCGCCAACGAAATCATTGCTCTCGCAGCGGGTTTGCCCGGTGAGCTCGCGGGCGCGATGCGCTCGCTCGATGTCAAGACGTATGAGACGCGTAGCCACACCCTGGTCAACCAGCCACAGTTCTCCGTGGAGGATGCCAGCAGCCTGCGGCGGACCAGCGAGGTCCAGCTCACCGACGCGCCCGCACAACACCTTGAGGACGGCGGCTACCGGGTCTGCACGCCCAAGGAGACCTACGACCGCCTCGAGCACCACATCAGCCACATCCTCGGCGCGGTCTCGCGCTTGACGCCGCTGGACGTCGATGAGGAGGGCATCACCTACTCCTTCGCTGCGGGGCACAACTTCGGGATGATGGGCGACAATATGGACCTGCTGCGCAACAACATGCGCGGCCAGTCCGGTGGCAAGGGTCGCACCGAGATCCAGGCCAAGGTCTCGGGGATCTGCGAGGCGCTGGAGCGCTACTCGGGCGTGTGGAGCCCGGACGTCCCCGAGATCCTCTCCACGTGGAACGCCCTCGACCAGCGCGCCCTGCACCCGGCCGACTACCTGCGGTTCTCCGATCACCAGTACGCGATTCGTGAGACCTGGAACGCCGATCCGCGCAACCGCCTGCAGAAGATCCCGCATCGCTTCGATCAGGATCGTCCGGTCCACTTCACGCCGGCGCGTTCCTTGACGACGGGCGAAGAAGTTCTGGTCCCGTCGGCGATGATCTGGTTCGGACATCCGGACCTGCGCCAGAGCGACCACATCTTCACGATGACCGACTCGAATGGTGGCGCTGCTGGCAACACCATGGACGAGGCTGTCCTGCAAGGACTTTGCGAAGTCTACGAGCGCGATGCGGTTGCCTTGTGGTGGTTCAACCGGATCGCCCGCCCGGGCATCGACCTGGACTCGGTCAGCGACCCGTATGTGGGATTGATGCGCGACTTCTACGCGAGCATGGACCGCAACCTGTGGGTGATCGATCTCTCCAACGACCTGGGCGTCTCGACCTTCGCTGCCTTTAGCCGACGCGACCACGACGTCGAAGACATCATGGTCGGTTTTGGCGCGCACCCCGACCCGCACATCGCCTTCTTCCGTGCGCTGACCGAACTCAACCAGTTCCTGCCCTTCGTGCGGCGACGGGATGCCGAAGGCAACACGATCTATCAGGTCGATGATGCGGCGACCTTGGAGTGGTGCAAGACGCGGACGTGTGCGTCGGAGCCGTGGATCCTCCCCGACCCGAACACTGCGTTGCGCACCCTGGAGGAGATGGAGCGCGAGATTCCCGCGACTTTGGGGGGCATCGTGCAGTACTGCGTCGACGACCTCGCCGCAGCCGGGATGGAGACGATCGTCGTCAACCAGTCGCGTGCGGACATCGACCTCGCGGTCGCGAAGGTGTTCGTCCCGGGCATGCGTCACTTCTGGCGGCGCACGGGCCCGGGCCGGATCTACGACATTCCCGTCCAGCTCGGATGGCGCGCCGACGCCATTGCCGAGTCGGATGTCAATCCCATCGGCGTCTTCTTCTAGGAACCAAAGGGGGTCCGGTCCCATGCTCGAAACACTCACTGTCACAACCGTTCTCGCAATCCGAGCGAGCGTCGCACTCGAGAGCACCGACGGCGGGCTGATGGTCCGCGGCACCAGCTGGCAACAGCGGGTCGAGGTCCCTGACCCGGCAGTGGTCCGGGCAATCCTCGACCTCGTGGACGGACCGGCCGCTGCCGAGGAGGTCGTGCGCCGAGCGATGATCGCGTCGGGTCAGCTGGCGGCCGCGGTTGTCGCCCAACGCGCCATCAAACGACTTCAGCAACTCGGAGTCTTTGAGCACGTGCTCTTCGAGCCCGGCGGCGACCCGATCGCGACGCTGACGACCGAGGGGGCCCAGCCGGTCGCCCTATTGCCGCTGCCGGCCGACGTCGTGACCCGCGGCCTGAGCCCGCACGCCGTGGCGACCGTCTCGGCCGGTGGGGTCGTCGTCCAGTCTGGCGCCTCGCACTTGCAGGTGATCCTCCGTCCGGACCTCTATGCAACGCTGGCCACCGGGGATCTGACCCGGTTGCCGGAGCCCGTGCTCGCCATGTTGTGCACCGCACGGCTGCTGCTCACTCAGGAGGAGCAGAGTTCGCGGCGCGTTCGCCAATGGCACGCCGCCGATCTGTGGTTTCACCGGCGGAACAACGAATCCCGTGGCGCCGACGGCTACGGAGGCACCTACCACCTTGCCGCCGACTTCGACCCCTTGCCGTATGCCCGCCCGGTGCCGGATGGGGTCAGCCCGGTCGACCTGCCGGTCCCGGACTTGGCGACCGCACGGCATACGGACCCGCCGCTGGCGGACGTCATGGAGCGGCGGCGAAGCCGTCGTGTTTTCCAGGGTGGCGCGACGACGCTCGACCAGCTGGGGGCGCTGCTCTACCGCTCTCTGCGCGTTCGCCAGGTGCACCCGGACGACCACGGCCTCGATGTGGTCGACCGTCCCTACCCGAGCGGCGGATCCGTGCACGAGATCGAGACCTATGTGGTCGCCAACGACATCGCGGGGTTGGCACCCGGGGTGTATCGCTATGCGCCGGAACGTCATCAACTCGATCCGGTCACCAGTGACCCGGTCATCCGGGCCCGGGTCAACGCCGATGTCCAGATGACCACACGGGGCGCGATCCCCCCGCCGTTCGCCCTGATCTTCGCGGCGCGGTTCGGGCGGCTGATGTGGAAGTACCAGGGCATGCCCTACTCCTTGCTGACCAAGCACGTCGGTGTCGTCTACCAGACGATCTACCTCAATGCCGAGCCGCTCGGGCTGGGTGTGTGCGGCATCGGCGGGACCTCGCTCGGGCTCTTCGCGGCGGCCACCGGCGCCGACCCCCTCGAGGAGGGGGCGGTGGGCATGATGGTCCTCGGCTCCTTCGACCCCGCCGAAGCCGACCCTTGGGGCCGGCCATGAAGTTCCGGTTCAAGGCGCTGGAGCGGCAGCGTCACCCCGACCAACTCGACTCCCCGTTGCTGCTGGCGACTCCGCGCGGCTGGGTTGCCGTCTTCACCGTCCTGATCACCACGGTGATGATCGGTCTCTGGGGCTTCCTCGGATCGATTCCCCGCTATGCCTCGGCCTCGGGCCTGATCACCTTCCCCGGCGGAGTGACGACGGTCGAGGCGGCGGTGGCGGGCTCGCTGACCGGTCTGCCGATCCGGTCCGGCGACACTGTTGCCGTCGGCGACTCCATCGGCACCATCCGTAGCTCGGGTGGCATCGTCGCCGTCTCGGCACCGGTGAGTGGCCGAGTGGTCGCCGTGAACGCCGGCGTCGGCGCCTATGTGTCACCCGGCGACGACCTGATCCAGATCGAGCAGAGCGTGGACGCGGCCCTCGGCGCGACCCTGCTCGTGGGCGGGGACATGGTGCCCTTCGTACACCCGCAGCAAGAAGTGACGCTGGAGTTGCCCGGGGTGAACCCGCGGATCTTCGGCCGTCTCAAGGGCGTCGTCGTGTCGGTGAGCCAGTTCCCAGCGAGCGCGCAGCAGGTCGCCCAGGTCACGGGAGACTCCGCCCAACACCTCGAAGCCAACACCCACCTGGTGACGGTGCGACTGCTCGATGACCCGCAGACCTTCTCGGGCTACCAGTGGACGAGTGTCTCGGGACCGCCCGTGCAGTTGCAGTCCCGGACTCCGGTCAGCGGTGAACTCTCACTCGGTGGCGTCAAGCCCGTCTCCATCCTGTTGGGAGTTTGATCATGCCCACCCGTTTGCGCTCGACGCCGCCGCGCGTGGAGCAGGAGTGCCGGGGCCTGGTCGGCCGGCGCGCCACGACGCGCCGCACCCCGACCGTCATCCAGATGGAGGCGGTCGAGTGTGGCGCGGCGTCGCTGAGCATCCTGCTCGCGCACTACGGACGGTTCGTCCCGCTGGAGGAGTTGCGGGTCGCGTGCGGGATCTCACGCGACGGTTCCACGGCCAAGAATGTGATGGACGCCGCCCGTCAGTACGGACTGGCGGGCAAGGGCCGGCGGATGGAGTTGCCGCCGTTGTTGGCACTCGATCATCCGGTGATCGTCTTCTGGGCCTTCCAGCATTTCATGGTCGTCAACGGCTTCGAGCGCCGTGGTGGCCAGACGATGGTCCTGCTGAACGACCCGGCGTCGGGTCCGCGCCGGATGCCGTTGACGGAGTTCGACCAGGGATTCACCGGGATCGTTCTCGACCTGGTCCCGGGGGATGACTTCATCACCGGTGGCGCCCCGCCGAAGGTTGTCTCCATGCTCCGGGAGCGGACGTCCAAGACCGGCCGTGGGCTGGCGCTCGCCCTGCTGGCCAGCATCGTGCTGGTGATTCCGGGGATCGTCTCGCCGATCTTTACGCAGTACTTCATCGATTCGGCGTATGGCAAGCCCGGTTGGCTCTCCGTGCTGCCTCTGATCGGCGGCCTGGCGGTCTGCGCGGCCGGGGTGCTGATCCTCACCAGCGTGCAGACCCACTACCTGAGACTGGTCGAGGCGCGCACCGCACTGGTCTCGAGCGGCCGCTTCCTCTATCGCCTGTTGCGCCTCCCGATCGGCTTCTATCTCCAGCGTCGTGCCGGTGAGCTCGGCCGCCGGCTGAGCAGCAACCGGCAAGTCGCCCAGACCGTCACCCGCGACCTGGTCGTGACGTGCGTCAACCTCCTGCTCATCGTCGTCTACGGTGCCGCGCTGCTGTTCCAGGACCTCCTGCTCGGCAGCCTCGCCATCGCCGTCGCCCTGATCAACCTCGCCGTGCTGCGCGCGGTGATGCGCCGGCGAATCGACAATGCCACCGCCCTGGAGGCGGAGGAGGGCCGGCTGGCGGTGGCCACGCTGCATACGATCTCGGCGATCGAGACCGTGAAGTCGTCAGGGACCGAGCACGCGTCCTTCGCGCGGTGGTCCGGGTCGCTGGCCAAGGCGATGACCGAAGGCCAGAAACTCGGTATGCCGACCGCCCTGATCACGGTGGTGCCGCCGATGCTCGCCACCGTCAACTCCGGCCTGGTCATGCTCGTCGGCGGCCTGCGTGTCACCGACGGGGCGATCACGGTCGGGGTGCTCTTCGCCTTCCAGGCGCTCCTGGCGACCTTCACCCGGCCGTTGACCCAGCTGACCAATCAGGCGGGCGCCCTGCAGGAGATGCAGGCGCAGCTACACCGGCTGCGGGACGCCGAACGCTATGAACTGGACCCGGCCTTCGCCCTCGAACCCGATGACACCGAGGGACACGTCCTGTCGGGCAGCCTGGAGTTCGCAAAGGTCGACTTCACCTTCGGACCGCTGCTCGCGCCGCTTGTCGTCGGTCTAGATCTGAGCCTCGAACCCGGAATGCGGGTGGCGCTGGTCGGAGCATCCGGGTCCGGCAAGTCCACGATCGCCAAGTTGGCGGCCGGCCTGCTGGAACCCTCGGACGGCCTGATCCTGTTCGACGGACTGCCGCGACATCGCTGGAGCAGGCAGTCGATGGCCCGCTCGGTCTCCTATGTCGACCAGACGACCACCCTGTTCGAGGGGACGGTCAGAGAGAACATCTGCTTCTGGGACAGCGAAGTCCGCGATGAGAGCGTGCTGCGGGCGCTTCGCGATGCCGAGGTCTTCGACGTGATCTCGCGGCGGGCCGGCGGCATCAACGCGGCCGTGGCCGAAGGAGGCACCAACTTCTCCGGTGGGCAGCGCCAGCGGCTGGAGTTGGCTCGCGCCCTGGTCAGCGATCCCACCCTGGTCGTTCTGGACGAGGCCACCAGCGCCTTGGACACCGCGACCGAACGCCGGGTTATGGACAACTTGCGCCGCCGCGGTTGCGCCTTGATGATCATCGCCCACCGCCTCTCGACCGTTCGCGACGCCGACGTCATCATGATCGTCGAGAACGGCCGGGTCGTCGAACAGGGCCGGCACGAGGACCTGATGCTCCTCGGCGGCGCCTATCACCAGCTCGTCCAGAGCGAGTCCGCGACCAAGACGGAGCAGAGCGCATGAACGCCGACGACGCCATCATCGCCGCCGATGATCGGACCGTGGCTTTCCCGGCGCCGACCGAGCCGGTGCTCTTCTCCGACCGCGACATGCACCTGGTGTTGACGGCCGACGACGTCTTGATCGTGGAGGCCGGGGCGGTTGACCTGTTCGCGGTTCAGGTGCGCGACGGGCACCCCGTCGGTCCCTGGCATGCCCTGGCCCGGTTGACACCTGGCGACGTCCTGGCCGGGCCGGTCGCCGGACCGCGCCACCGGGTCCTGTGCCGGCGGGTCGGCCAGGCACGGATGGCCACGATCCCGCTCACGCGGCTGCGTGCGCGTGTGCGGACGGCCCCGCCGCAGCAGCGGGAGGCCCTCGTCGAGGCCCTCGCGGAGGGGGTCGACGCCACCCTGCGCAAAATCGACAAAGGGGTCGGACGACCGCTTCCGCCAAGGGATTTCACCGTGCTACCGGCTGATGCCTCGTGCGAGTTCGGCGCTCACGAGGTGCTTCGCACGATCGACGCGCTCATCTGGGTCGATGTGATCTCCGGGCAGGTGCTGCAAGGTGCCGAGCAGGCACCCCACCAGCCGGGTGACAACTTCTGCCTCAATCGCCAAGACTGGTTGCGTCTGGACGAGCCCGCGGTGCTTCGCACCCGCACCACCCGCGATCTGATCGTCGGCGACCTGCTCTGGCATCGGCTGGTGGGGCACTGGTCGCGCTTCCTCTACCTTGTCGACCGCACCGTCGAACGCGACGCTGGTGTCGCCGAGGCGGCCGTCCGCTCGGCGGCCGAACGCGACCGGCTAGCACCCCTGCGCGTGCGCGAGGAGAATGATGCGCTCCTGGCCGCCGAGGAGCCGGACCACGCGGTCCGGCGGCTCGCCGGCGTCACCCCGGGGTTGGTCGATGCGACCGTTCAGGTGCTGCGCGAGATGCACGAGGATGCCACCGTCCCGGCGTCGATCGTCCACAGTCGGGGGATCGCCGACTACGAGGATCTCGGGTCTAGCGGCTGGGTCAGAACGCGCGCCATACGGCTCGAAGGCCGTTGGTGGACAACGGATATGGGTCCCCTCGTCGGATACTGGGGTCCCGATCACTTGCCCGTCGCCTATCTGTTCAAAGAAGGTGGGTATGTCGCCTTCGGCCGGTGGTTGGAACGCCCCGTCCGGGTGACGGGCGAGACGCACTTCTCGGCCGGCCGGCAGGTTTGGACGGTGTATCCGCGCCTGCCCGCGCAGGTCACCACGGTGCGGGGACTGCTGGCCTACGGGTTCGCTGGGTTGCGCAGCGAACTGTGGCTCTTCGGCGCCATGGCTGTCCTGATCGGCGTCATCGGATTGCTGACGCCGATCCTGGGCGGGAAGATCCTCGGCGAATATGTCGCCTCGGCCAACCGATCGATGATCATCCAGGGCGGAGTGGCCGTCATCGCCAGCGCGGGCATTGCCGCAGCCTTCTCCATCGTGCAGAACCTCACGGTGCTCCGTCTGCAGGGGTCCGTCATCGCCAAGACGCAGACGGGGGTCTGGGGACGTCTGCTGGATCTGCCGGTGACCTTCTTCCAGAAGCACTCGACCGGGCGATTGGGCACCATCGTGCTCAGCATGAAGTCGGCGCAGGAACTGTTGAGCGGCGTGGTTGTCGCCGGAACACTCGGCCTGGTCGTCGTGATCGCCAACCTTGGCGTCGTGTTCTTCTACAACGTCAAGCTGGCTCTGGTCGGTCTGGTCCTCGCGGCAGGAGCCCTGGCCTACTGCCTGATCAACGGCCGGCGGGTGTTGCTCATCGAGCGCGCGCGCTATGAGTCGGAGCAGAAGCTCACCGGCATGAGCTACGAAATCCTCAGTGCGATGACGAAAATCCGCGCAGCCGCTGCGGAAGAGCGCGCCTTCATGCGGTGGTCGGACCAGCAGCGCGTCGTGCAGGCGCAGGTGCTGGCCAGCCGCGCAGCACAGGACCGCGTCACCATCTTCAATGGTGTCTACCCGCTGCTGGCGCTCGCCGTCGTCTTCCTCGTGGCGAATCTGAGCCCGACTCCGATGGCGCTCCCGTCACTGCTGTCCTTCCTGACCGCCTTCACCTTGATGATCAACGCCCTGCTGATGTTCACCGGCAGCGTGCTGACCGCCGGCGCGATCGTGCCGATGGTCGAGTCCCTCGATCCGTTGCTCGGGGCGGAGCCGGAAGCCGGCATCGGCAAGGCTCATCCGGGGGAATTATCGGGCAATATCACGTTGCGCGGCGTGTCCTTCCGCTACGGCGAGGACGGCCCCTTGGTGCTGGACGACGTCTCGCTCGATGTGCAGCCCGGTGAGTTCGTCGCGATCGTCGGTCCCTCCGGGAGCGGGAAGTCGACGATCGTGCGGCTGATGCTCGGCTTTAGTCGACCGCATCAGGGCGCCGTCCTCTACGACGGCCAGGATCTGGGTGAACTCGACCTGCCCGCCGTGCGTGCGCAGTGTGGCGTCGTCCTGCAGTCCGGGGCGCTGATGCCCGGCGACATTCGCGCAAATATCTCCGGTGGCGGTCATTACACCGAGGACGAGATCTGGGAAGCCGCCGACATGGCCGGCCTCAGTGGCGTGATCAAGGCGATGCCGATGGGCCTGGCTACCGTCGTCAACGAGGCGGCGGCAAGTCTCTCGGGTGGTCAGATCCAACGCCTGATGATCGCCCGGGCGCTGGTCAACCGTCCGCGGTTCGTCATCTTCGACGAGGCGACGTCGGCGCTGGACAACCCGACCCAGCGGGTGGTCGCCGAGGCGACGCGCGCCTTGAATGCGACCCGCATCGTCGTTGCTCATCGCCTCTCCACCATCAGGGATGCGGACCGGATCTTCGTCATGGCCGGTGGCAGCATCGTGCAATGCGGCACCTATGAGGAGTTGATGGCGCAGCGGGACGGCGTCTTCGCCGAACTCGCGCGCCGGCAGGAAGCCGCCTGACTGATCCCGTCGACCCGACGGCCGCCCGGTGATCCCTCCACCCGGGCGGCCGTCCCATGTCCAGCGCCCGGCCCGTCGCAGCGATGTCGGCGCTGGCTCGAACGGCTACGTATGCGCATCGGCCCACTCGGTACGACCCGCTACGTCGGTGCGCAGCGCCGGTAGGTAGTACGCGTTGCTTGCGTTGCCCGTCCACTCCCACCGCAGCCGCTTCGAGGCCAGGATTGAGCTTGTCCGGAGAAGTTGGATCCTTAACCGCGCCAACGGATTTCGGGCATCCGTGTAGTTGTCAACCATTGTGATTGAGGAGAAGGACATGGCACTTTCCGAGGCTCAGAAGAACGAATTCATCGACGCCTACACCAAGGCCTTGCTCTCGAGCTGGTCGAGCGACGAGTACGCCGCTCGCCTCGAGTCCGACCCGCGTGCGGCCCTTGCCGAGGTCGGCCTGGACCTGCCGGAGGGCTCGGTCATCGAGATCACTCGTGCGGCTGCTGACCCGGCTGCCGCAGCGCAGAGCCAGGAGGGTCGCCTAGACCGTCAGGTCGCGCTCTACGAGGCCGGCCTGGAGTCGGGAACCTTCGAGTTCCACATCCCGGCCACCCCGCAGATCGACACCTCCGAGCTCGACGTGGACGAGCTGGCCGAGGTCGCCGGCGGCTCCATCAACTGCTGCTGCTGCCCCTGCTGCTGCTGCGGCTGACGCACAACCTGCGTCAACGACCTTCGGCTGGGCCTTGCGTCAACGCAGGGCCCAGCCGTTGTCGCATCCGCAATCGGTCGGCTACGCACCCAACCCGCAGCGCTAGGTATGCACCCGTGAGCGAGTGCACGACATCGGCCACCACTACGCCTCGCCCCGGTGCGCGCAGAGCTACCGGACCGTAGTGCAGGGGGAGAAATATCGTTCTCGCCCAAGCAAAACCGACGGAATGTAAAGCCGCCGGACGATCCAGGAGAAGAATCACATGGCCTTGACCGAAGCCCAGAAGAACGAGTTCATCGACGCCTATACCAAGGCGCTGCTGACCAGCTGGTCGAATGACGACTACGCCGCTCGCCTTGAGTCGGACCCCCGCGCAGCGCTGGCCGAGGTCGGCCTCGTGCTGCCGGAGAACGCCACCGTGACCATCGGCCGGGGCGAGCCCACCAGCGCCCAGGCGGAGCAGAGCCAGGAGGGTCGTCTCGACCGTCAGGTCGCGCTCTACGAAGCCGGCCTGCAGTCGGGCAACTTCGAGTTCCACATCCCGGCCACCCCGCAGATCGACACCTCCGAGCTCGACGTCGACGAGCTGGCCGAGGTCGCCGGCGGCGACATCAACTGCTGCTGCTGCCCCTGCTGCTGCTGCGGCTGACCACCCCTTCGACTACGACAACCGCAGGGGCGATCGCATGACACTCTCACAGACGGCGCGACGCCGGTTCGTCGATGCCTATTCGCACATGTTGCTGACCAGTTGGGGCGACGAGGCCTTTGCCGCGCGGCTCAACGGGTCGGACCCGGCCGCCGCGGTTGCCGAAGCCGGCGTCGAGCTGCCGGCCGGTGCGCGCGTCATGATCGTGCGTCACACGGCTGAGCAGATCGGTTCTGCGGCAGCGGGATCCGGCGACCTCGAGGCGCAGATCGCGCTCTACGAGGCCGGCCTGGAATCCGGTGACTTCGTCTTCCATGTGCCGGACACCCCGGTGATCGACAACGAAGACCTTGACGTCGAGGACCTCAACGCCGTTTCCGCGGGAACGACCTACTGCTGCTGCTGCTGCCCCGCGTGTAGCAGCTGCACGATCTGACTTCCATCCACTTCCATCCAACCGTGAACTGACAAAAGGAAAACTGACATGACGTCTTCGAAGGACTTCCGCGACATCTACCTCCAGTTCCTCATCAAGGACTGGACCGACGAGTCGTTCTCGCAGCGCATCGACTCCGACCCGCGCGGCGCGCTGGCCGAGGTCGGCCTGGAACTGCCGGCGAACGTGTCCGTCCAGGTCGTGCGGCACGTGGCGGGCGAGGTCAACCCCTACGCCGGACAGGGCAACGAGGCGGCCCTCGATGTCCAGGCCGCGCTCTATGAGAAGGGCCTGGAGAGCGGCGTCATGCAGCTCCACCTGCCCGCTGCGCCCGCCGCGGAGAGCTCGGACCTGTCCGAGAGCGACCTCGACGAGGTTGCCGCCGGCGAGGTTCCCTGCTGCTGCTGCTGCTGCTGATCAGCACATTCAGGCACTGCCACGACGGGCAGCGTGACCGCTTGCCGGCCACGCTGCCCGTCGCCATGTGCCCTCCTTCCGAGGCACTTTCTACGCACGACTTCGAGCGCATTGCGTAGTCCATCGGTGCCCGGCGCTTCGGTAAAGCGCCCCAAACTTGCAGCGCTGGCATACGAAAGGGGGCGGCCATGACGGTCACCGACGATTTGCACATCGATGTCCACGGACTGCGGAAGATGTACGGCGATTTCCCTGCCGTCGATTCGGTCGACATGCAGGTCCGCAAAGGTGAGGTCTTTGCTCTGCTGGGGCCCAATGGGGCCGGCAAGACAACGACCGTCGAGATCCTGGTCGGTGTCCGCGACCGGAGCGCCGGGACCGTCGCCGTCCTCGGCGAGGACCCGCGTCGGGACGCTCGCTCGTGGCGCAACCGCCTCGGTGTGGTGCCGCAGAACACCGGCGACTACCTCGATCTGACCGTCCGTGAGGTCGTCAGCCACTTCGGCAGCTTCTACTCCGACCCAATCCCCACCGACGAACTCATCTCCATGGTCGGCCTGACGAGCAAGGCACGGGCCAAGA
Source organism: Nostocoides sp. (assembly GCF_035343835.1). NCBI lineage: Bacteria > Bacillati > Actinomycetota > Actinomycetes > Micrococcales > Intrasporangiaceae > Nostocoides > Nostocoides sp. The sequence continues at coordinate 24,120 of NZ_DAOQZV010000006.1, forward strand.
CCACCTCGCTCTCCGGTGGCCAGCGGCGTCGCCTCGACGTGGCGGTGGGTGTCGTCGGACGACCGGAACTGGTCTTCCTCGACGAGCCGACGACGGGGTTGGACCCAGAAGCCCGGCGCGAGGCTTGGGACCTGGTCAACTACTTCCGCGAGCTGGGGGCCACCACCGTCTTGACGACGCACTACCTCGACGAGGCGGAGGCGCTTGCCGACCGGGCGGGCATCATCGCGGCCGGCAAGATGCTCACGGTCGGCACGATCGCCGAACTCGGCCGCACGGCAGGTGCGGCGACGTTGATCTCGTTGACCGGGTTGCCGCAGGTCGAGCGCGTCATCCCCCGCGAGTTGGGGCTGGTCGAGACCACGCGCCCCGACGACCGCGCGCCGATCACCACGATCAGCACCGATCACGCCACCGAGGTGCTCTCGCGCCTCATCCCGTATGCCCGCGAGCACGGCTGCCACGAGATCCCCGGCCTGTCCGTGCACCGGCCGACCCTTGAAGACACCTACCTGCGCCTGATCCAGCGAGAGGACGCGAAGCGATGACCACCACCATCTCCACCGCGGGAACGAGTGCCACCGCGCCTGCGGCACGCGCCGTGCCGACGCGGACCGAACGACGCCTGCCCGGCCTGCTTGCCGCCTCGCGGGTGCGCTCCGCGGCCGAACTGCGGATCTTCTTCCGCAATGTTCAGTCGCTGGTCTTCACCCTCGCCCTGCCGATCATCTTGCTGGTCATCTTCGGCTCGATTTTCACAGGCAAGATCGCGGGCACCGACACCGATTTCAAGCAGTACTTCGTCGCCGGCATCGTGGCGGCGGGAGTGATGAGCACCGCCTTCACCGGCCTGGCCATCAATGTGGCCCTGGAGCGCGAACTCGGACTGGTGCGGCGACTGGCGAGCTCGCCGATGCCCAAGGGCGCCTACTTCGTCGGCAAGGTCGTCCTGGTCGCCGTGACCTCGCTGCTGGAGACGATCATCCTCGTCGGCATCGGCACGGCCTTCTTCGGCCTGCAGTTGCCCTCCGACGGCAAGCACTGGGCGGTCTTCGCCTGGGTCTTCGTCCTGGGCACCGCAGCGATGGCGCTGTGCGGGTTGGCCTATACGGCGATCATCCCTTCAGCATCGGCCGCGGCGGCCATCGTGACACCGCCTTTCCTTGTGCTGCAGTTCATCTCGGGTGTCTTCTTCCCCTTCAACCAGCTGCCGGGGTGGATGCAGAACGCCGCCGGACTCTTTCCATTGAAGTGGCTGACGCAGGGATTCCGGTATGTCTTCCTCCCCGAGGACTTCCAGGTCGTCGAACACGGTGGCTCGTGGAACCTCCCCGCGGTGGCGATCGCGTTGGCCATCTGGGTGTGCGTTGCCGGCTTCTTGACGATGGCCACCTTCAAGTGGCGCGGTCCGAAGGTCAAGTGAGATGTCCGTTGCCACACACTCACCCGTGGCGCCGCTCTTCTCCTTCGCCTTCCTGCTCAATCCCGAGCCCACGCTGGCCTGGCTGCGCGAGAACGACCCGCTGCATGCCCTCGCGGGGACGGATCTGATCGTCCTGACCCGCTACGAGGATTGTGCTGCAGTCTTCATCGAGCCCGCTTTCACCGCGGCCGGCGGTCAGGCCCGTCGCGTGGAGGCATCCGGCGCGCCAGTCTCCATGCTGAATACCGATGGGCCGCAGCACCACAGCCTGCGCCGCCCGGGCGCTGCCCTGCTCGGCCCGCCGGCCCTGCGCCGGGTGCTCCCCGGGCTGGCTGCAGCGGCCGGTGCGGTCGTCGCGCCGTTGCATTCGGGCAGCGACCTGACCCGGGATGTCAGCGAGCCCTATGCCACCCGCGTCCTGACCACCGTGCTCGGCATCCCGCCTGACCAGGTCGCCTCCTTCGACAGGCACGCGCGCGCAGTCGCGGTGGCGCTGGATCCGATGCCCCGGCCGGCTTCGGCACGCGCCGGCCAGGATGCCGTAGCTGCCCTGCATGCTTTCGCCGACGAGTTGATGGACGCCGCCCTGGCCGGCAGTCCGCTGGCGCAATTGGCCGCGAGCGGACTGGATCGGCCCGACGCCCTGGGAATCATCACGCTGGCCACGGTCGGCGGCTGGTCACCGCTGGCGGAGTTGACGACCGTCGCGGTGCATCGTGTCCTGGGCGATCCCGAACTGCGCGCTCGGATCGTGCGCGAGAACGGCTTCGCGGCACGGTGGTGCGAGGACGCGATCCGCTGGCATACGCCCATTCCCTTCGTCTCCCGGCGGGCGGATCGCGATGTGGCGTTGCCCTCGGGGATCGTGCCTGCCGGAACCCAGGTTCTCGTGCACATCGGATCGGCGGATCGCGATCCGTCGGGCTTCGACGCGCCTGGGGAGATCCGGGCCGATCGCGACCACCCTCGCGACCACCTCGCCTTCGGCGCCGGACCGCACTACTGCCTGGGCGCCGGACTGGTGCGTGCGGCGCTCCCCGTGCTGTTGACGACGCTGCTGAGTGCACATCCGCAGATCGCGCTGCGTGCCAAACCCCTTGTCTGGCAGGCCAGTGCGTTCCCTCGCCGTCCGATCTCGACCGTCCTGGACCTGGCATGACTCCCGACGTGGACGTCGTGGTTGTCGGCGCGGGCGTCGCCGGCCTGAGTGCGGCCCGCCGCATCCAGAAGGCGGGTCACGAGGTTGTGGTCCTCGAAGCGCGGGAACGGGTCGGCGGCCGCGTGCTCACACACCAAGCGCCGGGCCTGCGCCCGATGGAACTCGGCGCCCAGGTGCTGCACGGCAGCGATCACCCGGTCTGGTCGCTGGTCGACCGGGACTCGGAGGCGACGGGGATCGACGGTGCGCTGATCGACAGCGCGGTCTGGATCGACGGGTCGACGCATGCGTTGGACGCGCGTGGCGATCTGGTCGCCCCGCTGGCTGCCCATCAGCGGCTGCGCAGTCTGAGGCGTCGATTGGGCCCGATGGCCGGTGGCCTGACGGTCTCGGCCGCCCTTCGGATGGCTGGGGTCACCGGGGCCGGGGAGTTCGCCGCCCGGCAGTGGGTCGAGCAGGTCAGCGGCGTTGCGATCGGTGATGTGCTCCTCGGGCGGCTACTCGCCGATGCCGCTCTGGCCCCGCCGGCAGGAATGAAATTCCTCCTCGGCGCCGGCCTGAGCACCATCCCCGGACGTCTCGCCGAGGGCCAGCGGGTCGCATTCGGCGCTCCGGTGGTAGCCATCGAATCCACGTCCGGGGGAGTGCGAGCCATCACCACGTCCGGAGCCGTATGGCATTCGCGCGCAATGGTTTTCACCGCACCCCCACCATTGGTCGCTGATGGCACGGTGGTTATCGCCGGTTTGCCGCAAGCCAAGGTTGACGCCGCGCGCGAGCTACCGGCAGCACCCGCGGTGGTCGCCGGCGTCCCCGTGGCGGCACCGGCCACGAATGACGGTTTCGTCTTCGACCCGGAGCTGGGCTTCTTCACCTGGCATCGAGGCGAGCAGCACGTGATGCTGGTGTCCAAGGGCACCCAGGCTGCTACCGCTGCGCACTGGGCCGCGCAGCCCGAGCGGGTGGCCGAGACGCTCGCCGGTATTGGGTGCCACCGCCTGGACCCGACCCGCGAGGTCGCGCTTCAGGATTGGAGCGCCGAGCCGTGGTCCCGGGGGGCCTTCACCATTGCGCCCGATCCCTCGAGCACGGCCGCTGCGCGCTGGCGAAAACCCTTCGGGCGCATCCATTTTGCCGGTGAGGCGACCCACGCCGACGTCGGACATCCCTATCTCGACCGTGCCATCCGCAGCGGGCTTCGCGCCGGCGACGAGATCCTGGCAACTGCTCAGACGAAGGACGTGGCATGACGGATTTGCACGCCGGCTGGTATCTCCTGGCCTTCACCTCTGCCATTACCGAAGAGCTGACGCCGGTCACCGTTGGTGATCGCCGGCTGATGATCGTGCGAAGCGAGGGCGCCGACGGACCAGCGTTCCAGGTGGCCGACTCGACGTGCCCGCACCGCGGAGCCAACCTCGCGATCGGTGGGAGCGTCCGGGGCAACTGTGTCGTCTGCCCCTTCCACGGCCGGTTGATCCGGGTCGGGACGCACCCCACCCGGCCGAGTGTGCAGGCATACGACACGGTGCACATCGGTGAGCTGCTCTTCGTCCGCTTCGGCGACGATGCATTGGGGGACAATGGTTTTCCCGACGCCATCCGGCGGCTCACAACGGGCAGGGAGATCCGGCCGGCCGTCGACCGGGCGGTCGACGTCCCGGTGGAGTTCGTCGTCGAGAACGCCTTCGACATCGAGCACTTCCCGACGGTGCACGGAGTGCCGAGCCTGCAGGGCATGGTCACTGAGCGCGCCGCCGACGGCACGCTGTCCATCGGTGGTGACTTCGTGACCATGGCCGATCCGTGGTACGACCTGCGCTACCGCAAGGCGGCGGCGGACTATCTCGGCGGATCGGGTTCGCGCGCCGCGCACCGATCGGCCTTCCGGGCGGTGGCCTTCAGCCCCACGGTCGTGGCGACGTCGTTCGGCAGCGGAACCGGCGACCCAATCATCCTCACCGGCGCGCTCCCGACCCCCGACGGCACCCAGGTGCGCGTCGCGGTCATCGGCGACGCCGGCCAACCCTTGGACTACATCGTGGACGGCTCTCGATTGGCCATCTCTCAGGACAGCGTCGTCTGGGCGAATCTCGACCCCGACGCCACCTGGGACCTTGGGCCGGAGGATGTCAACGTCGTGGCCTTCCGCGACTTCGTCGCGCAGTTCCCACTCGCCCCCGCTCGCAGGCGTCAGGGGGCCCGAGTATGAGCGAGACACCCGTCTCTTGGGTGCACGGCTACACGATGAACTCTCGGATCTGGCGCGAGTTGTGGTCGCTCATCCCGGGGCGTGATCATGTCGGGATCGATCTGCCCTTGCACGGCGTCAACGCGGGCGAGCGGCCCCCGGCGAGCATGAGCGGCTGGGCCGCGGGGGTGGCCCAGGAGATGGAGCGCAATGGTGCCCGCGACTTGGTGGGCCTGTCCTTCGGGTCGAGCATTGCTTTGCAGGTCGCCGTGGAGCGCCCCGATCTTGTCGATCGGCTCGTGCTCGCCGCGCCCACCCTCAGCGGGGTGCCCGACGACCCGCAGGCTCGAGCGAAGTACCTGCTGCTGATGATGCAGATCGGCCACCTCGGTCCGGGGTCGGCGCTGGCGCGGTTGTGGATGAACGACCCACCACCCATCTTCGCCGGCCTGCGACGCTTCCCTGCCCGGTATGACGCGATGGCGGCCGAGATCTCGGGTCACCGATTCGAGGAGTTGCGCTCCGGCGCGATGAGTTCCCTGGCCCGCACCGTGCAGGACGCCGATGTGCTCGGCCGCGTTGAAGCGGAAGTGCTCCTCGTCGTGGGCACCGAGGACATGCCGCAGTTCCGGGCGAACGCCGAGCTGATCGCCGCGACGGTGCCGCATTGCGCAACCTTGACGATTCCGGGTGCCGGCCACCTGCCGATCCTCGAAGAACCCGAGCGATGCGCCACCGTGCTGGCCGACTTTTTCGACAAGGTTGCAGCGCACGCCTGAGCGGGGGTCCGCGACGTCCACAACCGGTGCCGCGCTCGGTGCATCCGGAAGCCACCGGGTGGGGCGGCTGCTGAAGGGTGTCAGCCGAAGACGCTCAGAGCACACTCACCACGTTGGGGCGCAAGCACTTTCATCAACTCGACGAGGTCCTCACGGGAACCGAGGCTGAGCTTCCGGTAGACATTTCCCAGATGTGTGTCGACGGTGCGTTTGCTGAGGAAGAGTGTCTTGGCGGCGTCGCGATTGCTCATCCCCTTCACGACGAGATCGACGACGCGCAGCTCGGCGGGGGAGAGCATGTCGAGGGTCGGGGCGCTCACGGGCTGTTCGTCGTCGGTGAAGACTTCGGCCGCCCGGGCACCGAGGACCGTGCCTCGCCGGGCGGCAGCGGCGGGCTCGATCGCCGCCCACTCGCGCCAGGCGGCGACCAGGTCTGTCTCGACGTGCTGGCCGAAGTCCGCCTGGCCCTTCGCGCGGAAGATCGATGCGAGGTGGGGCCGCCAGTTCACGAGCGACGGGTTGACAACCCCGCACTTGGTCAGGGCCCGACCGCACTCGAAAAGCTGGCGCACGGCCTGGTCGGCGCGCCCTGCCAGCAGGTCGCAGCGGGCGGCGAGGTAGGTGCGATAGAGGGCCAGTCCCGGATGCGGGTTGGCGATGGGGTCGGGCAAGGCGGTCACGGGCCGCCGGGCCTCCACGGCGGCGTGGATCGCGGACAGGCGCGCGAACGCCTCCAAATTTGATGCGCCGAACGCGGCGAACAGCTCGGCACCTGCCTGCGCCTGTTGCTCGGCCTGGTCGAAATGACCGAGCCGGATCAGGGCTTGTGCTCCGACCAGGTGGCCCATTGCGCAATCGGCGAGTTCACTTTCGGAGGCGGTGAACGCGGCGACCGACGCCCACCGGTGGGCCGCCTCGTAGTCGGCAAGACCGAACCATGCCAGAGCTAGCCGACTGGCGAGGGGCGCGCTGACGCTGAGAATCCCCTGCCCGCTGATTGCCTGATCCAAATTCTTGACATCGGGTTCTGCCGCGTAACCGTAAAGCGCCCGGTTGGCGAGTCGGGTCGCTTGACGCAACTCGCCAGCACCACTGATGCCAAACACCTCGCGCGCCACGGTGTGTGCTTCGAGGCGCAGCCAGTCGCACAAATCCAGGTCGGCGACCAACGGGGCCACCGCCGGTTCGTCGAGCCAGGCCACATGGGTGGCGAACGCGTTCCAGTCGATGCCGGCCCAACACCGCATGGCTGCGGCCTTGGCCCACGCCAACTCGGCCGGGTCGGCGGACCGGGTGAGCATGGTCGTGGCTACCGCGGCCGCAGTGTCCGGATCGCCCTCCGCCCACGCCTCCGCATAGGCAGCCTCGGCCAGGGGCAGCATCCCGGTCAGGGAATCACCGACGGTCGCTCGGAGCCGGAAGAGTTGGCCCTTGCCCGCGGTGGCCGAGAGCAAGCTGTGCGCATGTCCCGCGGCGACGCGGCGTACGTCCATCGGCGCGCTTCGGGCAAGCACGGAATGCACGACCCCAGCCGACTCCCGCGTATTCGGCTGCAACCCGCACTCGGTCAGCAGAACTTCGAGCCGGGCTGCTGTTGCGCCGGGGAGCCCGAGTTGTTCGGCGGCCGCCCGGGCGCTGTGGACAGGACGCACGAGCGCACTGAGCAGCCCGAGAGTCAGGGCGTCGGGGCCTTGGTCGGCGACGAGGCGCAGGGTGCCCGACTCGAGCGCCGACGCGTGCGCCCGGGACAGGGCATTGGCGTCTACGCTCTCCTCGCCGGCCAAGGCCCGCCTTAGGGCGCGCAGGAGCAGGGAGGAGCCTGCGCACGCGTCAACGGCCACGTCGAGCAGCCCGGGCGCAGCCCAGGGCAGGCCGGCGGCCAGGTCGGCGCGCAGCTCCTCCTCGCGCAGCGGCCGGACATCGATCCAGGTCGTGGTGGACGGAACATTGAGCAGTGGAGCGACGCCGGCTTGGTCGAGTGCCGGATGGAAGCCGATCAGGACGTGGACACCGCGCAGGCGAGCCGCGTGGCTCCACACGATCAATGAGTTGGCCGAGGCCATGGTCAGGCTGTGGAAGCTGTCCACCACTAGCACGGAACCTGGCGGAAGTTCGCCGCTGAGTTCGTCGAGGACGTCGGCCAAGCTCGGGCCCGCAGTCGTGCCTTGCTCACCCGTCCCGTCGGCACGCGTCCACTGCGCCATCGCGCCCTGCGCGCCGTCGCTGCGGCCTGGCAGCACATGCACCCAGCCGCTGGTCACCCCGGCGGCCGTCGTGGCGCGACGCAGGATGCCGGTCACACCACATCCCACGGGACCGTTGAGAACGGCGAGCACTGGTTCTGCGCCCGGCGGGCCATCGAAAAGGGCGGCAACCCGATCGGCATACGCTTGTTCGGCGGCGACATCCGCTGGCTCGGGCGCTATGGGTGCCGGCGGGGCGGATGGGCGAGGTCCTGATGTGCGACTTCCCGTCGCCAATGGTCGTCTCGTGGTCGTCTGTGTCATGGTGGCAACCCCCTGCCAAGCCGTGGGCGCGGACCCACAGCAGTCGAGTGCTCGTCGGTAGTGTCGGCATCGGTTCCGCACTCGGACCGTAACAACGGCGCGAAACCGGGGGAACCAAGAGAGTTCCAAGATTGAGTAAAGACTTCTGCCGCGGGAATGTGCGGACGGGCCTGGTGTGTTGGCATTCAAAACACCCGAGTGAAAGCTGGAATCTCATGGCCACCCGCACCCTGACCGCCGCGGATCTTGAGAGCACGGTCATGTCCACTGACATCGTCCTGGTCGACTTCTGGGCAGCCTGGTGCGGCCCGTGCCGCCAGTTTGCGCCGGTCTTCGAGAAGGCGTCCGAGGAGCACCCGGAGCTCGTCTTCGGAAAGGTCGACACCGAGGCGGAGCAGCTCTTGGCCGCGCAGTTGCAGATCACCTCGATCCCGACGCTGATGGCCTTCCGTGAGGGCATCCTCGTCTTCAACCAGCCGGGCGCGCTGCCGGCAGCGGGCCTGAAGCAGGTCATCGAGGCCGTGAAGGGACTCGATATGGAGCAAGTCCGCAGCCAGCTGGTCAGCGCGCCCAAGGACTGAGCGCCGAACCGGCGGCCTGTTGGCGCTGGCCCTCGCGCCGCGCCGCCAACCTTTCCCCGACGATGTGCGTCACAGTGACAAGGACACGCATCGCCTCGAAGGGGGGAAGGGTATGGACGCGACCACGGCACGGCAGTTCGCGCAACGCTGGGCAGGACCCTGGGTGCGGCGCGCCAAGCGTGAGTGGCACTGGCGGCGTTGCGGCGCCGACCTCGACCTCCACGTCGCGACTCCCGACGACTTTCCGTATGCCGTGATGCAGCATTCGACGCCGATGTTGCGTCAGTTGCAGGGACTGCCGATGCAGTTGCAGCACAACAAGATCACCAACCTTCGCCTTGCGGTCGCTCCATTGGACGGCCGCGTGCTGCTCCCCGGGCAGCGACTGAGCTTCTGGAAGATCGTCGGCAATCCGAACGCCAAGCGCGGCTTCCTCGAGGGCGTGGTCCTCGACGAAGGCACCCTTCGACCGGGCGTGGGTGGCGGTCTGTGCCAACTGACCAACCTCATCTACTGGATGACGCTGCATACGCCCCTGACGGTGGTGGAGCGCTGGCGGCACACCTATGACGTCTTCCCCGATAACGCGCGGACGCAGCCGTTCGCTTCGGGCGCGACGTGCGCCTATCCAGCGCTCGACCTCCAGATCGAGAACCGGACCGATGCGGCATACCGGCTCTCGCTGTCGGTGGGTCAGACGCACCTCGTGGGTGCCTGGTCGAGCGATCGGGCGCCGACGCAGGCCTATCGGATCTATGAGGCCATGCACGTCATCACCAATGAGGCTCCAGCGATCTATATGCGCCGCAACATTATTCGTCGCAAGGTCCTGAACCTGGAGGGCGTCGAGATCGGCGACGAACTCGTGACCGAGAATCACGCGCAGATGATGTACGAGCCGTTCCTGCCCGCGGCTCCGGTGCGCGTCGGCATCGAGGCCTGACCGGGCCTACGCTCGGCCCATGCGCAGCATCCGCTCCTGGGCGATCGCCGC
>NZ_DAOQZV010000007.1:0-26364 GCF_035343835.1 Nostocoides sp.
GGCGATCTCGGCGGCCGGAACCACCGTCACGCCATATCGCGTGGCACCGGGCAGATAGCCGATGGAGGTCACCGTGCGACACGGATCCGCAGCGGGCTGTTCCGGTGGTGGGGCACTGCCGTCGTCCAGCTGAGGAAGCGCCTGGGCTGTGCTGCACCCAGGAGGGACGACAACGACGAAGGGTTCGCTCGTCGGTGCCGTGTTCCCGGTGTAGTCACCCTGGACCGCGCGTTCCTCGACGACCCGCCAGGTGGGCGCCAGGGTGGTGATCTGCTTGACGAGAGTCGGGTACTCCGACTCGGCACTCCACAGGGTGCCTTCCCCAGCAACCGTCTGTGGCTGGTAATGCTTCGCTTCGAACCGGGAGTTGCTCTCCAGGGCGATCGCGAAGGTCGCCAGGAGCGCGGCCCCTGCCATCAATGCGGCCACCGTAGGGGCGGAGCGGTGACGTTGCCGGGCGGCATCACGCGTCGCCATCCGAACGGCCACCGGGAAGCGACCGGCCAGCCGGCCGGCCCACACAAGGCCGAGCGGAATCACGCAGATCGCGCCCCCGACGAGCCCGAAAACCCCGGCGACGCCGGGCGCCGTGGCATTGGCCGTGACGGCGAGGAAGAGCCCGGCAGCGCCGAGGGCGAACAGGGCCAGGCCGACGAACGGCAGGATGCGGTTGTGCGGGGGCGAGACATTCTGCCCCTTCATCACGCCCACGATGTCGAGGCGGCCAAGCCGCAGAGCCGGGATCATCGCGGCCGTCAACGCGGCGAGCACGGCGCAGATCAGCACGATGATGACCGCGATCATCGGGATGTCGAAGGGACCGACCAGCGTCGACCACGGACGGATGCCGCGCCATACGGCCGCCCCCGCCGCCACCGAGGCCGCCCCCAGCGCGGCCCCAGCAACGGCGGCGAGGACGCCGAGAATGAGGGCGCCGGCGAGCACCGAGCGGCGCAGTTGCCGCACTTCGGCGCCATTGCTGGCGGCGAGCGCTAGCGACCGGCGCTGGCGGCCGGCGCTGACCGCGAAGGCCGGGCCGACGAGCAGGGCGGTGACCAAGAAGAGCACGGCGCCGAAGATGGCGGCCATCACCTTGGTCTCGGTGTCCATCTGCCGCTGGGCGTCATATCCCTGACCGGGCATTTCCGAGGCCGGCGGGGGGTGCGCCACCACATCGGCGCTGGTGATCGCCAATCCGTAACCGTTGAGCTTGCGGACTTCCGCCCAGGTCATCGGCGTGGAGCGTTTGACGATCCACGAGGTGCTGTAGACATTCCGCTCGTCCCACGCGGCCGTTGTCATGGCATAGGGCATGCCCATGTCGGCGTCGAAAACGTCCGCGATACCCACGATGGTGATCTGCCGCCGGGTTTCCCCGGCGTTCAGCTCAAGCGTGCCGTCTCCCGGCAGCCCGTTGTGCAGGCCGGCGGGGGTGACGACGATTTCGTCATTGGACGCCGGCCACCGACCGGAGACGAGGTGCAGCTTGGGGCCGAGATCGACGCTCGGGTCGATGAACATCACGGTGCCGTATGGCCGCCGCGTCCCGTCGGTCCATCGGAACTCGCCGGTCTGCACCGGGACGAGCGTGCCGGGGACGATAGCGCCGAGGGCCTTGGTCCGTTGCGCCAGCGTGCCGTCGTCGGTCAGGCCCGGAATGCGCTTGGCCGTGGGCGGATGCTCGGTCCCGTCGGACGTTGACCAGCTGTTGTTGCCGTCCACCCCCTGTTCGACGACATCGGGGGAGATCCCGAGGATGATGGCCTGGCCGTTGCCGAGCAGCCAGGGCAGTTTCTCTGCGGTGCTGCGCGTGCTGGTGCTGGCGAAGGTCAGTCCGGCGACGATCAGGCCGACGGGCAGCGCGACCATGATCAGCACGAGCACACTGCGGCCCTTGTAGCGCAGGGCGTCGCGACGGGCCATCTTCAGTGAGACCCGCCAACTGGCCAGCCAGCGCTGGAAGCGGCTGCCCGATCGGCTCGGGGGTGCAGGTGCCGCGGGCGCGGCAGGGCGCTCGATGATGGAGGTGGTCACGGCTCAGTGCTCCGAGGCGACGAGAAGGTCTTCGGCGACCTCGGCGGGGCCGGTGGTGTCGACGACGACGCCGTCGCGCAGGAAGACCACCCGGTCCGCCCAGGCGGCGTGCCGGGCTTCGTGCGTGACGAGAAGGCCGGCGGCGCCGGAGTCGCAGCGTTCACGCAGGACGCGGAGCACACCCTCACCGGTGTGGGAGTCCAAGGCACCGGTGGGCTCGTCGGCGAGGACGAGGCGGCGGTCGCCGACGAGGGCGCGGGCGATGGCGACGCGCTGTTGCTGCCCGCCCGACATCTTGTCGGGGTAGCGATCGGCCAGGTCGACGACGCCGACTGTCTCCAGGACGGCACGGGCTGCGGCGCGTGCCTCGCGAACGGATGTGCCGTCCAATTCCAGTGGGAGAGAGACGTTCTCGCTGGCGGTGAGCGAGGGGATGAGGTTGAAGTCCTGGAAGACGAAGCCGACCCGGCGGCGGCGCAGGGCCGCGAGCTGCAGGGCGCTCAGCGAGCCGAGCTCCTGGCCCTCGATCCAGACTTCGCCGCTGGAGGCCTTGTCGAGGCCGCCGGCGAGATTGAGCAGTGTCGACTTGCCCGAGCCGCTGGGGCCCATGACGGCCACCAGTTCGCCCGGGAAGACGTCGAGGCTGACGCCGCGAAGGGCGAGGACGGCGGTGTCGCCGTCGCCGTGGGTACGCGTGACATGGGTCAGGCGAAGGATCGGTGCAGTCATTGCGGGGCCCCCTGCATAGTTGCGGTGTCGACGGTGGTTCGGGAGTAGGGACGAGCGGCGCCTGAGGGCCCGGGCCCGGCCGGGCGGGCATACGTGCGGGTCCGGGGTTTGCGTGCCTCGCTGGCGAGGCGGGCTTCGACGTGGTCGAGCCAGCGCACCTCGCTCTCCGCGGCGAAGATCAGGTTCTCCAGGACGAGGACCCAGGCCAGGTCGTTCTCGGTGGCACCGGCGGCCTGCTCGCGGTCGGCTGCCTGCACCTTCAGGCGCGTCAGGTCGCGCAGGTGAGCCACGGTCGCCGTGCGCTGGGTCTGGACCACCCGCGGCACGTCGACGCCCGGGGTGGTGACGGCGATCGCGAGCTTGATGACCAGTTCATCGCGGGGCGTCTCGTCGCGCCGCACCGGGGTCTGCCACCACTGCTGCACCTCACCACGGCCGAGCACGGTCAGGTGGTAGAGGATGCGGCCCTCCTCGTCGGCCTGCGCGTCCTGCTCGACCAGGCCGTCGCGTTCGAGCCGGGCCAAGGTCGTGTAGACCTGCCCGACATTCAGCGGCCAGGTGCCGCCGGTGCGCGCCTCGAACTCGCTGCGCAACTGAGCGCCGTACATGGGCTCCTCGGCGAGGAGGGCGAGCAATCCCAACTTGACCGACATCGTGGCTCCTGGCGTCGTGCGGCCCCTGACTCGGCGTGCATACCGAGTATTAGGGCGAACACCGCGAGACTATACCGGGTATGCAGGCGCGTCAAGCGATGCGGTTGTGATGTGTGAGGCGCGTGTTGCGCGGCCAGGCGAGTGGGGCCCGCGCGCGTCAGGGATGGAGGAGCAGCTTGCCGATGTGGCCGCTGGCTTCCATCTCCTGGTGCGCTTCCGCTGCGCGGGCGAGCGGGTATGCCGCATGGATAACGGGCCGCACCCGGCCCGCCTCGAGCAGTGGCCACACGTGCTCGCGGACGCCCGCGACGATCGCCGCCTTCTGAGTCAGTGGCCGTGAACGCAAGGAAGTCGCGTGGACCGCAGCGCGCTTGCTCAACAGCAGGCTGAGGTTGAGCTCGGCACTGACGCCGCCTTGCAGACCGATGACGACTAGGCGCCCGTCGAGAGCGAGGGCGTCGAGATTGCGGGCGAGATATTTCGCGCCCATATTGTCGAGAATGACGTCCGCCCCGTGACCGTTGGTGGCGGCCCGGACCCGCTCGACGAAATCCTCCGTGCGGTAGTCGATGAGGATCTCGGCGCCCAAGTCACGGCATACGTCCAGCTTGGTGCGGCTGCTCGCGGTGACCGCGACGCGAGCGCCGGCTTCCCGGCCGAGTTGGATGGCCATCGTGCCGATGCCGGACGACCCGCCGTGGACGAGCAAGACTTCTCCCGCAGTGAGCTTCGCGGTCATGAAGACGTTGGACCAGACCGTGCAGGCGACTTCGGGCAGGGCGGCGGCGTCGGTGACCGACACCCCCATGGGGATGGGTAGGCACTGCGCGGCGGGCGCGATGACGTTCTCGGCGTAGCCGCCGCCGGTCAGCAGCGCGCAGACCTGATCGCCGGCAGACCACTGTGTGACGCCGGCCCCGAGAGCGTCCACGACGCCACTGACTTCGAGGCCCGGATAGGGCGAGGCGCCGGGTGGGGGCGGATAGAAGCCGCGCCGCTGCATGACGTCGGCGCGATTGACGCCCGCAGCGACCACGCGGATGCGCACCTCGCCCGGCCCGGGTTCAGGGGTCGGCACATCGGCGAGGACGAGGGCTTCGGGCCCGCCGGGCTCGGGAATGGTGATCGCGCGCATGGCGTCCACGGTAGGGCTGTGCGCCCGCGTGGGCTCGGGCCTGGCCGTGTGAGGGTGGCCGCAGTCTCAGACATGAACCTGATTACGCAACGTCGTCAGGGGTCCGGGTCCCGCGGAAGTACCGAAGTGACGAAGGAGCGAAGAACGTCGTTGGGTGTGGCCTACCGGCCGTCATCGAGGAGGGCGTCGAAGATCGGCCGGAAGGGACCGAGGTCGATGTCGTTTTCGTCCGCATAGGCCATGACGGATGTGCCGGCGGCCCCCGCGGTCCCCGCGAGTTGTGTGCGTACGCGCTCCTGAACCACGTCGGCGCCGAGTTGAACCGCCCCGAGGAAGACCAAGGGCGTGACGAATACGCCCAGAGCGAGGGCGACGCCGGCCAGACCGCGGCGGGATCCGCGGATCAGGGCGATCACCGCAATGATCAGGCCGATAGTGATGATGACGTCCATCCCCACCCAACCGGTGAGCCACAGCAACCCGTCGCCCAATGGATCCTTGGAGATCAGGCTCACGGAAGCAATGGCCTGGTAGAGAAGGAAGCCGCCGACCACGGTGCCCAGGAGCACAGTGCCGAAGGCGGTGAGCCCGAGTCGGCCGCGGCGTGGCGTCCTTGTCGCTCTCCTCTGTTCCCCAACGGCGACAGCTGTCGCGTAGGGCACCGGAGTCGACGGCTGGGCCCAGGGCGCCAAGTCTTGGGCGGGCATCGCGGATGGAAAGGTGGGCGCGGCGGAAGCGGGTATCGTGCCGAAGGCCGGGTAGGCGGGCGAGGCGGAAGCGGGTGTCGTGCCGAACGCCGGATAGAGGGGCGTCGCGGCGCCACCGGCCCAGCCGGGTGCCGCCCCTCCGGATGTGGGCTGGCCAGGGGCGGGGTGGGCATCGGGGTCGGAAAGCCTGAGGTCGTCCGTCGACCAGGGATCGCCCATGCGGTTCACCAGTCCTTCGCGGTGGTCAGCACCACGTCCAAATCGCAGCAGCGTGATGTCCCGCCAACTCTAGGCAGGGCAATGCCCGGACGGATGTCCCCATCTTTGGGGACACCCCTGCCCGAGAAGCGAACGCAACCTTTCGCCGATGGCAATGGCCAGGACGGCTGGCATTCAGGAATTTGTCTCCCAAAGTGGGGGCTTTCCCGCTCTCCTTGCAACATTCACCTTTAGGGATGGAATCCTCCCTTCGAATATTCGCCGGCCGGTGCGTATTCGAATCTCGAAAGGACGAATCGATGGATTGCAAGAAGTGTCACCGCCCACTGCGTGACTGCCCGAGCTGCAATGGCGGCCGGGCTTCGGGCATGTTCGGCAAGCTCACCTGCAGCCAGTGCAACAACACCGGCCTCGTGTGCAACGAGCACGCAGGACATCACGGACGCTGACGGCCATGGCCAACTGGGCGTCCCTGGTCGACTAAGTCAACCGCAACTACAAGATCGCCGATCAAAACGACACCATGGTGAAATTGATCTTCAATACCGGCGACCTTCGAAGCCAGGTCATCTTCGTGTGGAAGTCTTCTCTCATGAATGGTGCCGAAGAATGGGTGACCTTCGAATCGCCCTTCCCCAAAATCGCACAAGTCGACCTCGGCACCGTGCTCAAGGAAACCAGCAATTTGGTGTGCGGAGGGCTGGGGCTGGTGGGCTCAATGCTGACCTTGCGGCATTCGGTTCCGCTGCAAAACGTCGATCCCAATGAGATCGACCGGCCACTTGCGCTGATCAGTGGAATGCGGACCGTCTGGAGCGCCAGTTCGTTGGCACGGATCAGTTCTGAGCCCCTCTCCGGGCCTGTCGTCAGCCTGTCCCTCAATGTGAGGACTGGTCGCCGGCCGATCGCTCCGGCACGTTGACACATGGCCTGCCGGGCGAGTTGGCCGGTGCCAGTGCAACCCCGCGTACAGAGGACGATTCATGAGCTGGGACTTCAACAATCCCTCGGGCCTGGGCGGCGACGCGGCGACCGGGGGGGCCTTCTCCAACCCGGGTAACGCGAACTTCGACTGGGCGGGTGCCAGCACCTCGACTCCCGAGGCTCAGGGCGGTAGTGCCTTCGGATGGCCGGCGGGCAACGAAGCGGCCTCCCTGTCGGACACCATGTGGTCGGGCGACGCCGGGTTCATCGACCCGAACGGTGTGACGCTTGCCGCAACGCCGCTCCCGCCCGGCAGCCCGCCCGTTCCTTGGATCGCGGGCGCTGCCGCGAGCGCGGTGGTCGCCCTGGCCGGCGCACTGGTTGCCGCCTTCGCCCTCTCCGGCTCAGTGGGCGTAGCGGCCGCTAGTTGGGTGCTGGCCGGCCCGGCCGCCGTCCTGCTTCTCGGCGAGTTCGTCAAACGCGATGAACGCCAGCGTGCTCGGGCCTTCTACGAGGGAGACTGGGCGCGCCCGGCGTCCATCGCCGTCGGCGTGGTCGCCCTCCTCGCCGTCGGCGTCGCGGCCTACGTCATCGCCGACTGGGTGGCGACGCGATGAGCCCCTTGATCCGTATGGCCGCGGCGACGGTTCTCGCCATGGGCGCACCTGGCGCGCTGGCCGTGCTGCCTCAGGCCGCCGCGGCACCGATGCAGCCGCGATATTCGGCCCTCCCGGCGGAATCGGGCTCCTCAGCAGGACTGGCCAAATTCGGCGCCTGCCTATATGGCAAGAAGACGGCCGATGTCGTCCTGTTGCTCGATGAGTCCGGTTCGCTCCAGGGCAGTGACCCGGACGGTGCTCGCGTCACCGCTGCGAAATATCTCGTCAAGCAGTGGAGCGCCCTCAGTCTGGAGACCGGGGTCAAGATCGCCATTCAGACGATGGGCTTCTCTGGCGGCGTCCAGGACGCGAGTGGTCGCTGGCTGGATGCAGGCAGAGACCTCCCCCAACTGAAGAATGATCTCGATGGCTTCCGGACGCGCGACACCGGTCAGCAGACCGACTACTGGATGGCGCTCGATGGCGCTCGGAAGGCACTGACCCAGCGAGCCGCCAAGGGCGGATCCAGCTGCCAGGCGGTGCTGTGGTTCAGCGACGGCAAGCTCGACGCCTTCGCCACCTATCCCAACGCGGACGGCAAGAACATCGTCAAGCCTTATCTGGAGAAGAAGACCGACGACGCCACGGCCAATGCGGCCGCGGCCAAGGACCTGTGCCGCACAGGCGGGCTCGCCGACCAGGTGCGCTCGTCCGGCATCGCCACCTTCGGTATCGGTCTGGCGGCGAAAACGGCCACGGCCGATGACTTGCAAATGATGCGGTCGATCGCCCTCGGCGAGAACAACTGTGGAGCGGTCTCCGCCAAGGGCACCGGCGACTTTCACCTGGCCACGGACATCGACCAACTGATCCTGGCGTTCGACGCCCTCCGGGCGCCCGGCAGCGTGACCGTCGAACAGTTGCGCAAGGTGTGCCAGGGACAGATATGCCCGACGCAAGCGCACAAGTTCGTCCTGGATAACTCGATCACGCGCGTGCACGTGGCGGCATCGGCGAATGCCGACGGTCTCAAACTCTTTGTGGTCCCCCCGTCGGGCAAGGCCGTCGAGGTGCCGATGGCCGGGGAGACCCAGACCACGGTCGGGCCGGCGACCGTCGCTGGCGACGGCTTGACGCCGCATACGGTCTCGCTGGACTTCGGCAAGAAGGAATCCTGGACCGGTGAATGGTCGGTCGTCTTCGTCGACCCGAACGCGAAATCCGCGAACGCGCAGTCGATCACCAAGCTCGAACTCTCCGCCGACATTGAGCCCGTCGTCACCATGCCGGCCGGCAAGATCTACGCCGGCGGGCCCAGTGATCCGGTCAAGATCGGTCTGCAGAGTCATGACGGCAAGCCCATCGACCCGGCGTCGCTCCTGGGCAAGGTCGCCTTTTCGGCCGTCTTCACCGACGCCGCCGGCACAGAGATCCCGGTGGCCACGGATCTCGATGCCGCGGCCTTGGCCAAACCCATGGTCATCGACCTGACGGATGCCGCCGAGGGCACGGGCACTCTGACGGCCAGCGTCAACCTCACGACCGCCGAGGTCAAACCCGCCAAGGGCAAGGCCATCCCGGGGACCAAGATGGCCCCGGCCACGGCAAACTTCGATGTTCCGGTGCTGCCGCCACCGGGGTTCCCGGTCATCGGCGACAAACTGACGTTCGGCACCGCGACCGGCATTGCCAAGCTCGAGACCACCATCAAGGCCACGGGTCCGGGGTGCGTCTGGTTCGACGCCCCACAAGTCACCGCCTCCCCGGAGAAGGCCGGAACGGTCGGTGTGTCGAGCTCGGCCGGCAATGCCGCATCGTGCGTACAATTGGCCGAAGGCGAGTCGAAGGACATCCCCGTCACCTTGACCACGACGGCGGCAGCCAATGGCTCGGTCAATGGCACCATCACCGCCCACCTCGCCCAGACGGACAAGCTCGCGCAGGCGCGCACCAAGTCGGTGGCCTTCGTGGCGGACCTCGACAAACCCGCCAACCCCACGACCAAGTGGGCGACTTTCGCCCTAGTGCTGTTGGGTGGGATCGGGGTCCCGCTGGCCCTGATGTACCTCGTCAAACGCGTCAACTCCAAGATCCCCGCCCTCCCCCTGCTGGGCGGCACCTTCGATGTGGCCGTGGAGAACGGCCTGGTCACCCGCGCCGGTATGCCGTTCGCCCTGCAGCCATCGGAGTTGCGCGATCCCATCGTGGTCCCCACGGGCGGGGCGACCGCGCTGACTGTGGGCGAGGCCCACCTACGGGTCCGCAATGGGTGGTTGCCCTTCGGGCCTGGCTCGGTGCTCGCAGCGGTTGCCGGCGCAGTCGGCGTCTCCCAGAGTCAGTCCGGCCCGCGCAAGGACGGTGGGGCCGAACTGCCGCTCGCCATTCACAACAATTGGGCACTCTTCACTGCTCCCGAGCGTGGCCCGGGTCAGGGTCGTCTACTTCTTCTCGTCAGTGCGGATGCGCCTCCCGAGAAGCGCCAGGACATGATCGACCGCGCGCTCGCTGAGGTGCCGAAGCGGCTGGATGCTCTGGCGGGGGCGCCTGCGGCGGCTGGACCAAGTGGTCTAGTCGACCCTGGCGGTGCCGGCGGTGCCGACGGACCCTTGCTGACCCACCCGGATGGCGGGTGGGCCTCGCCGTCGCCCGCGGGCGGCGGATCATGGGCCGTGCCGGCGACGTCCGGTGCGGGCACCGATTCCTGGCAGGGCGGGCAGGACCCATGGGGTCAGGCACAGCCTGGGCCGAGAACCTCAGGTGGCGATCCGTGGTCGCCGTCGCCGTCCGGGACTGTGGCCTCCCCATGGGGCGAACCGGCCCCCTCGCAAACGATGGCCGCGCCGTGGGGCGAGCCGGCCTCGTCGCAGACCATGGCCGCGCCGTGGGGCGAACCTGCGGCTTCAGGGACCGTGGCCGCTCCCTGGTCAGGCACGCCCGCCCCATCGAACGGTCCGATCGCAGATCCGTGGGCCGCCCCGAGCGCAGCGAGCGCAGATCCCTGGGCCCTACCTGCCCCGAGCGGTGATCCGAGGACAACGCCGCAGCCCGGCCTCGACGCAACCGCGCCTCGGACGGCCCGCGGCACCACCCCGCCCGACTTCGACAACCCGGCTCGCTGACCGCGACCCAAAGGAGCCTTCTGTGCGCAATATCCTCTTCGTCGGCTGTGGCGGTTCGGGTGGGGCCCTCCTGGGCTACCTGATGGACCAGCTTCGCTCGGACTTGCGTCGCCATGGCATCGAGGAGTTGCCTCGCGGCTGGGGATTCATTCACGTCGACTGCCCGCCGGCCCCGGATGCGATGGCGCCCGGTCTGGGAACCGTCTGGGATCTCGGGGGCCGGTATATCGCGCTGGCCCCACAGGTCGGCTCCTATGCGATCGTCGACCGCGCCGTCACCAGCGGCAGCGCCATGGGCGAGATCGCCACTTGGGCGCCGCGGCGGCCCGATCGGGTCACGGTGCCGATCCAACTGGGCGCCGGCCAGCAGCGTGTGCTAGGGCGGGTGCTCCTTGCCTCTCGTGCACCAAGCCTGCTGGAGCAGTTGAAGGCGGCCGTGGACGTGATGAAGTCCGCGGAGGCCACCAGTGAGATGTATGCCGTTGCGCAAGCGCTCGGCGAGCCCTATGACGCGTCGTCAGCGGCTTACACCATCGTCCTCTCCTCGATGGCCGGCGGGACGGGCGCCTCCATCGCGCTCGATGTCTGCCGAATCCTAGGCCAGATCGTCGACAGTTCGATGATGTCGGTCTTCATGTGCTCACCGGACGTCTTCGACTCGATCCCGGCGTCGCTGCGCGCGGGCGTGCGACCCAATGCCCTGGCCATGCTCGGCGAGATCGTGGCCAGCCAGCTCGGCGAGTCGCACGAGCACGATCTCGCCCTTCTTGCGGCTGTGGGGGCGCCCGTCACAGGTGCCGCGCCGGTGCCCTTTGCCCGAGTCATCCCCGTCGGGCGCTTCCTGGGCACCGCGGGGACGCCTTTCGGCGACGGCAGTATGCAGACGATCTACCGCGGGGTCGGGCAGTGCCTGGCGGCGCTCTCGGTCAGCGATAAGGCGCTGGACAATTACCGTAAGTTCATTCTGGAGAATTTCACACCACGCGCCCACACCAGGGTCTCAGCCTTCGGCTGGGGTGCGCACAGCAACCCCGACATTCAATGGGGGTCGATCGGCTACGCGTCGTTGTCGATGGGACGTGATCGATATGCGGAGTATGCCGCGCAACGCATGGCGCGCGCGGCGCTCGACCACCTCATCGGTGGCCACCTGCAGAAGGGCAACCCCAACTCCGGACAGTTGCAAGCCCGCGCGATGGTGGCCTCTCAATGGCCGTATGCGTGCACCCAGCTGGGCCTGCCGGTCGGCGGTGGCCAAGACCCGCAGGCCCTGGCGCGGTGGGTCTACGACATCGGCCTGCCGCGGCAGAAGTCCGCTCAGATGGCCCGGGCCGTCATCGAGCGCGGCTTTACCAACGAGATGCCCATGGCACCCGCAGGCATGCCGTCCGAGCAGTACATGCCGACGCTCATGGGCTTCCTCAACTCCCGGCGGGCCCGGCTGGGCCAGCTGACCAAGGACGCTGCTTATGCCGACGCGTTCACCTGGTCGGGGCAGTTCGTCCAGCGCGTCGAGCACGTCATCGGCGAGGCGATCGCGACCCACGGCCTGGTCTATACCAAAGAGCTACTCGCCGCCTTGCAAGAGCACCTCTCCGGGAACTACGGAGCGACCGGGTTGGCCGCTCTCGGCGCGCAGACGCCGGATGCCGAGCAGATCCCGGCGACAGTCGGCGAGTTGTTCCAGAACATGCGTGGCGTCATCAACCGGGGTCAAGAGGTCGTGGACCAGGTGCGCGATCGCTATTACCACGTGCTCGACGGAGCCGCCCGTGGTCAGTGGTGCACTCTCGTCGCGCAGGTCCTCGCTGACGTGTCAGCCAATGTTCTCGCACCGTTGGACGAGGCAGTGCAGTCCGCGCTGCGCGAGGTCGAGACTGCTCAACAGGTCGCGGCCACCCGCACGGGATTGGCGACCGTCGCTACCTCCCAGTACCCGCTGTGGCCGTCGGACTCCGATGTCATCGTCGATGCGCGATGGAGCGCGGCCGACAACGAAGTTCTCCTGACGCCGGCGGCAGCCTTCCCAGAGCAATATCTCCGCGATCTCGCTGCGGCCAGCCAGTCCGAGAGCGACGGTGCACCCCCGCCGGCCGCCGAGGCCCGGCGCCGGACCATTCGGGCAGTAGTCACCGGGATCTGGCCGACGGCCGGCGGATACTCACCGCCTGGTGGGCTGATCTCCACGGATCCACAATTCGTGGCCAAGTCCCTGCCGATCGACCCGTCGACCGGACGTCCACAGATCCCGGCCCGGGCCGTGTATGCCGTTCACGTCTCCGCCACCGAGGTCCTCGACCGGGCTCGGCAATATGTCAACCGGACGCAATCGTCCTTCTCGATCTTTGTCCAGGAATCTATCCGCTCGTATGTCGACTCCGGCGGCGGACAGCGCAGCGGCGAGGTCGTCGGCAAGTTCCGACAGGTCCTGACCAAGGCGGTCCCGTTCGCTCAGGTCAGCCCGCAGGTCGTCGACGAGGTCCACGACGGGCCCGCGACCGTGAACTTCTTCTTCTCCGACATCCCCTTCGCCGGCCTGCCGATCGCGGCCGACCTCGAAGCCCTCGTCACGCAGGACTCCACGGTCGATGCCTTGACCACGCAGAACCTGACACTCGCCCTGAGCCAGGCTCCGGCGACGCGCATCGACGTTTTCGGCTACTACCCCAACGAGTTGCCGGTCGTCTATTCCGGCCTTCTCGAACCGACCCGCGCGCAATGGGCGCAATCGCTTTCCCCCGACTCGAAAATGACCTTCTGGCACGGTCGGCGCAGCCGCCCCCTCGGAGCCGCCCTGGCGATGAGCAAGGCCGAGCGCCAGGCCATGATCGCCGGGTGGTTCCTCGGACAGATCACCGGCGAGATCGACATTCCCGCCCCGCCCTACAGCCAGCCGGTCCGTGTCTGGGACCATCACAAGAACACCTGGCAAGCCTTCCCCAACCCGCTGCTCACGCCACCCGAGCGCTTCCTGCGGAACTTCGACTGGTTGCCGGCGGTGCTCGAGTCGCACCTACTCGCCGTCGCCAACTTCGGCGCCAGCCCTGTTGGTCAATCCATGGCGCCCTACGAATCGCTGCGCAGCCTGTGGGATGACAACCCGAACGGCCCCACGCAGATGGCAGCCGGCATGTTCCGGCTGCGCGCATCGGATGCGATCGCGAAGTGGTTGACCGACGGCAAGACCCCCGCCGGTCCCGGCTCCCGGGTCCCCGGCCCAGAAGCCTCATCCACTGGCGAAGATCGCCGGACCGCGGCGCTGGAGTGGCTCAACTCGATCCTGGGCCTGGTGGGCGATCACTTCGACGCCGCCGGCGCCGGTGAATTCGCCCGGATCACCTCGCCGGATCAGCGCGAGCGGGTGCCCTATTTCCGTGATCTCGCGCCCGACCTGATGGTCGTGCTCCCGCAGTTGATCGAGATGGTCACCACCGCCTCGATCGCCGGTTCGACGACCGGCAACTCCAGCTTGATGAACTCGACGTTCTAGGACGAGGACCGTATGCCGATGAACGACTTGACCATCATCGTCACCGAGGACCCGGTGCTCGCGGGCATCCCGGCCGCCCTGCGGGACTGGTCGGCTGCCGGGCTGATTCGGCCGTTCGTCTGGATGCCGCCACCGGGGGCCGGCCTGCGCGGCGCGGAAGCGCGGTTGGTGGAGGCGGGCGAGGTGACGGTCTGGTCGCCCGGTGACCTGCTGGCCCGGCGATCCCCTCATCACGTCCGCGTTGTGGCGCTGACCACCGACCTCGCTGCCGGCGTGGCCTCCACCCGGGCCGCGGAAGGCGTCCTCGCCGGTGTCAGCGCTGCCGGTGGTGAGATACGGACCACCAAACTGCATCTCGTGCTGACCCGGCTCGGGGTTAGAGTCGGCGAGTTGACGGGCATCGAGGGGTGGCACAACCTGCTCATCTCGCCGGACGACGCCGCCGGGCCGACCCGCCCGCACAACACCTTGGAGGGCGCCGCGAGCGGTGAGGATCTGGCGCGTTATGCGCTTCCGGCGGTCGCCGTCCTCGGCGCCCTGTTCGACAGCCAGGATGCCGGGCCGCTGGATCAGCAGGCGCCCCCGCCGGGCCGCCAGTTCCGGGTCCTGCGCGCCTTCGCGCGTCACCTGGATGGGACCGATGTGCACGAAGCTCTTCAGAGGCAGGCGCTCGGACTCGCCGATGGCTATCCGCTCGTGCTCGAGGGCGGCACTACCCCGGCGACCTATATCGAGAACATCGACCACGCGAATCAGCAGATGTCCGATGCCGTCTGGGCTCGCCACCAGGACGTCTACCTCAGTGCGCGCCGTCGACCGGAAAAGGCCCCCGTCGAAGACCTGGGCTTCTTCAAAGCCTTCCGGATGCTGTGGTCCTTCCTGTGGGCGGCGCTGAAGAATGCCCCGGCCGCGTGGGCCGACAAGGTCATCTATACGGCCAAGTATCGCTTTGCCAGCGCGGCGACTGGGGCGATCTTCGGCCAGAACAGTGCCTTCGCGGTCGTCGTCGGCGGTGTGCGTGGAGGCCCGGGCAGCAGCTGGGAGAACCAGATCCGGGCTCTGGCCACCATCGAGAACTCGCTGCCGCAAGCGGAGGGCCATCAAGTCCATGCCCGCTTGGACGGCCTGTGGATGGACGTCGTCGCCGGTGGCTTGACGCTCCTGGACGGACAGGCGCGCGGGGGACTGGAGGCGCCACGGATCGGGATGGAAACCGGGGTCCTCCGCTTCGGTCGGATGCTGGCTCCTTCCCGTGCTTCCGACTCCTTCACCGAGATCCCCGGCACGGTGCGGGCCGCCATCCCGAACGACTCGCTCGCGCCTTACGACACGATGTCCGTCAACCGCTTCGGCCGGGCAGTGAGTGCGATCGCCGCGGATCCGTTGGCCGGTGCCGAAGCTACCTCGACGCTGGAGAGCTTCTCGGGGTGGTGGCAACGGATGCGCACCACCTACACGGCGAAAGTTGCGCAGCGGCTTTCCAGTGAGTTCGAGGCTCGGTTGGCCGAGATCGCGGAGTACACCAAGATCCTCGAGGCGGCCGCAGCGACTTCCGGGCTCCCCGATGAGATCCGGCGCGAGCAAGTGCGCCTGGCCAAGCGGCTGCGATGGCTCCTGATCGGGCTTGTTCTCCTCGTGGCGGCCACGGTGACGCTTGGCGTGCTGGCCTTGATGGGCTGGGTGGTTGTTGCTATCGCCGTCACCGTGTGGATCTTGTGCTGGCTCCTTGGGTCCGTGCTGACTTTCATGCGGGCTCAAGCGAAAC
The DNA here is from genome assembly GCF_035343835.1 of Nostocoides sp. Classification (NCBI taxonomy): domain Bacteria; kingdom Bacillati; phylum Actinomycetota; class Actinomycetes; order Micrococcales; family Intrasporangiaceae; genus Nostocoides; species Nostocoides sp. The sequence goes on from NZ_DAOQZV010000007.1 coordinate 15,375, forward strand.
TCTTCCAGCTCAAGAACGCACGGGCCGAGGCACTCAGCAAGGCGGCTGCTGCCGAGTTCAATCTGGCCGCGGCCATCCGTGACGCCCGCCGGTGCGGTGACGCCTATCGGCTGCTTCAGCACTGGGCGGAGGTGCTTGCGCTCTTCGCAGGGGACCCGCTGGGGCGCGGGGGGACCCAGGCCGTGGAGAGCCGCACGCCGGGCACCGATCACCCGCTAGCGATCCAGTTCGGGAAGGCCCTGGTCAATGATGCAGCGATCGCCCGCACCGCGGTCGAGTTGCGGCGTCAGGTCTTCCCCATCGGCTGGCTCGACCCTGTGTGGGACACGTATTTGCGCTCGTCCGGGAATCTCATCGGGCCGCGCGGGAGCGTCCTGCTGGACGACCCCCGCCTGCTCTACAAGCAGCGCGCAGTCCAGGAGGACGTCCTGCTGCCGATGTGGGTCGACGCCCTTGGCGCCCAGGGCGTTCCCGGTCGGGCCGGGGATCAGCTCTGGCAACAGATCGTGAGTCTTCTCCACGGCCCCGGACGCGAAAGGCTCGATCAACTACTGGCAACGGTTCGCGTCGAGACAGGAGCGTCGACCCCGCTCGGGGAGTTCCTCGGTGGCCTGACCGCCCAGGTGACCACACCGACCATGTTCCCCAGCCAACTGTTCTCCGCTTCCGGTGTGACCGGTGGCATGCCGACGCCCCTCGCCCCCTGGTCGCAGGAGCGTGTGGACGGCCTGTCGCGGACGGTGGTACTGGTTCAGTTCTCCGACGCCATGGCGCCGGAGTTCCTTCGGTCCGATATGCCGATCCTGCCGGACCCGGTCCCACCCCCCATTCCGCTACCCGACGACGAATTCTCGCGCTCTGCGGTCCCGCCGCGCGCTTCTACCCCCCCGGTGCGCCCCGCGCTGGGCAATAGCACCTTCTGAGGGACCAAGGGGACCCACCGTGTGTGCAACGAATGACTGCATCCTGCTCAGTTGGCGCGCCGCGATGCTCGCGCGCGGGGTCGCTCCGCTGCCGACGGAACAGGAACTGCGGCAGATCTGCGCCCAAGGCCAGATTCCGGACCCACCCTCGCCGACCATCGCTCCGTGGGTGCATGTCATCGCCTTCTTGCAGGCCCAGAGCAGATTCGGTGTCACCTGGGAGAGCCTGCACCTGACCCCGGATCTGCTCACACCGCGACCGGTTGACCCGACGCCGCAGCCGCAGACCGGCCAGGCTGCCCTTCCATCAGCCAACGCTGCAACGCCATCACCTGCTGCCTCCACGCCCGAGGCGCTTGCGATGGAGCAGTTGCGGGCGTGGCGCAGCGTCGCCGAAGCGAGCGGTCGTCTCAAGCAGGGTGGCGTGACGGATGGCCAGCTGATGTTTCTCGTGCGTTCGCTCGCGGCGCCCGAGGACGTCGGCCGGCGCGTTCGGGCCCTGGCGCCGTTCGATGCGGAGTTGTTTGCGCTGATCACCGATGCGCTTGGCCGCACCCCGAGGCCGGCGAGCTCGGCCCCGGACGATCTGGGCCGGACGCGGCCGAGGAGCGCACTGGGCGGGGCGGGCATACCGCCGACATCGCAGGCCACGCCCGGGTCCCGGCACGCCGAGCCATCGCCCGCCCCCACGGTGCCCCTGCAGAGCGCTGCGCCACTCCAGCTCGCGACCCAGGAGCGGCCTGAAGTCCAGGCCGAGCACGCCGCATGGGTCCCCGGCACCGATCCGGTGTATCCCCCCGCCGACGGGATGCGGCGGGCCACCGCGCCGGCGGGAACTCCGACCCGCACGGCCAACCCGGCGCCCGCACCTTCGCCCACGTCGCCGCCGGAAGTCGAGCCGGCGTCGCGCATCGGGTCCCCGACCAATCCTGGCGCCGCAAAAGTCATATCGGGCTCCGATGGGTCCATCGGCTCCAATGGGTCCATCCCGCCACGGTCCGTCATCGCGCCCGTGCAACCCGCAGCCGACCCAGAGCCGGCGCCGACCGCTACCACAACAAGCGGGCCGGTGGACACTGTCCACGGTTCGGAGGACTCCGCCGGAGAGCTGCTCGGCGGCTACGCGGAGGCCATGAGCGTCGCGGACCAGCCCGCCACGACCATCGTCGAGCAGGTGGTCGAGAAGGGGCAGGTCACCTATCGCTGGCCCGCCCTGCCCGGAATCGTCACGATTTTCCGAGTTGTCGTCTCCGACGCCCAGCGTCCGCTGGTCCCGGAGATGGGTGACATCCTTCTCGCCACAACCTCTACCTCGGCGATCGATCCGGCACCGGTCAACTCCCTCTTCCGATTCGTCCAGATCTGGGCCAATTCCGGCAGCACCGTAGCCGAAGCCAAGGCTGCTCAACCGCAGTTGCACGCCGAGTGCGTCCGGGTCGGCGGGGTGACTGAGGCCTCGGGGACGGCCGACTTCGGCCAGGTCTCTCTGGTGTGGGCGGCACCCGGTGGTGCTCAGCGCGTCCGCGTCTACCGCTTGCCGGATGGCGTCAATCTCACTCTTGGGCACGCGGCATTCGAGATCAGCACCGATCGTGACAACCTGACGGGGTGCCTCGATCGTGGCGGCACGCCAGGGGCGAGCTACACCTATCGGATGATCGTCGAGGCGCGTGACGGAACCGGTGCCGGACATACCTCCGGTCCGGTTGATGTGCGCCTGGAGTGGCCGGCCGTCATCCGCGAAATCACCGACCTCGCCGTCCACGTGGTCCGCTACCCGACGCAGTACGACCCCGGTGAGGTCGATCTCGAGTGGACCCAGTCGCCGGTGAGCTTGAGTCACATCTTCCGGATTGAGGAACCGGTCGGTCCCGGGATTCTCGGCGTCAAGGTCGACAAAGGGGCGTTGCCCCAGATGGGCTTCACCGACGTCGAACGGTGCCGCAACCCGATCGAGTTGCCCGACGCCTCGGGCAAGGTGCGCATGCTCGGGGTGGTCTGGCCGCCGAACTGGGCTCGAATCTACTTCGTCCCGGTCACCATCCTGGGTCAGCAGGCGCTGCCCGGCACGCCGGTCAGCAGCGAGTGCATCGTCCCGCCCGGCGACCCGCGACTCGTCGATCGGGTGACCGAGCAGGTCGTCACCTTCGTCTGGCCACCCGGCGCCACATATGTCCGCGCTCACCTCGGACCGCTGGGTGCCGCGCCTCAGGACATCTGCGCCGGAACCTGGTACACGCAGGTCTCGGAGGAGGATTACCGTCGCCACGGCGGGCTGCGGCTGCAATTGGCCCCGACGCAGGACATGGCCGTCTTCCTGACCGCAAGTCGCGGTCAGACCGTCAGCGAGGCGGTCACCGTGCCGCTGACTCGACGGCTGCGCATTCAGTACGCGGTCGAGATCCGTCGCCGGATGCGGGTGGGACCGGTCGACTATGCACGGGTCGCCGTCTGGGCGCCTAATGATGCCGTCCAGGGGCCACCGCCCTTCGTGGTCGTCTTCCGCGACGACCGCCTGCCGATGCATGCTCGGGACGGCACCATCCTCGGCACCGTTCCCGACGAAGCGGCGGACGGCTCCGCCCCGATCCAGGCCTTCCGGCCGGCCACCTTGACCTATAGCCCCGACATGCCGAAGTGGCGGATCCTGGTTCCGGGCGGCGTGGCCCGCGGCTATCTCCGCGTCTTCGTATCCCCCGGGGTTCCGCCTGAGCTGGCCCGCCGCATCGTGGTCCTCGACCCACCGATCGCGCAGCTGAGGTGGGGCTGATGACGGATGCCGTCCGCGCCCCGGCCGCCGATCGGTTTGTTCAGATGGCCTACACCTCCGGACAAACGGGCTTCGGCATCCATTCGGCCATAGGGGCTCCGACGCAGGCCGAAAGCGATGTGATCGTCAGCGGTGCGGATCCGTCGCGCACCGACTTCGGCCAGCCGTTGCCCCGTTTCGCGGCGCCCGAGGAAGTGGCGCGCTTCAACCGCAACCTCGTCGCCTACCCGGTCGCGCCCGGGGAGTTGGCGATCTGGCATACGGCCCCCGCGGGAGCGGACGAAAGCGGACGGACTGGGAATGTCTTCGTGCACGCGATCCTCGACCGCGATGCCGGAACGGATGCCGTCCGCGCTGTCGATCGCTGGCGTTCGCCAGGCTGGGTGACGCCTTTCGGCGCGGCAGAGGTGCGGGCGAGTGCATTGCCAGAACTGGCGCCGGGGCCTGGGCCTGCCGTTGGCGGCCGCCAGGTGTGCGATTTCCTGCTCGACCCCACGACCTGGCGGTTGGCGGTGCTTTCGCGGTTACTGGAGGAACTCGCACTGCCTCGCGGCGCTCGGGGCCCGGTTGTCCTGGGCGTGGATTCGCCCGATGACGGCGCCTTGTGGGTCGGCGCGGTAGCCCACCTGATGTCACCCGGATCCGCCGCCCAGATGGGGTTTGGAGTATGGGAGACGCCGCGGGCGCTGCAGCCGGAGCGGATCGGCCGATTCGACCTGGTCTGCATGTCACCGCGCGACCTCGCAGAAGTCCGGGAGCGTTTCCCGCAGGTCACGGCCTTCGCGACGAGCGACGACTTGGCTCCTCGGGATTGGTCGCCGGGGGACGAGCGCGGGGAACTTGCCTGGGGGGCGTTGGCGCTGGGCATGTTGAGCCTGGCCGACGACCCGGTGGAGGTCCTCGACGAGATCGACGCCATTGCTGCCCGCGTCGGCGATCGGGCGCTGGCTCGGTACTGGCCGCTAGCCATGGCCATGGCAGGACGGATGGATGCCTGGGACTTCCTCTCCCACCCCATTGCCGCCGCATTGCGGGCGGGCAGCCCGCCAGAGTTGGCCGTCTGCCCCGACCTCCTGGACTCGACTGCGGAACTGGTGGGACGGCATACGGGCTCGACCACCGGAGAGTCCTGGGCGGCGTTGAACGAGTGCGCTCCGGGGCCGATTGCGCATGTCCTGCAACGGATTTACCTCGGCCGAGCACTCGCGGATGACGCGTGGTTGCTCCAGGAAGGTGGCGCGCCGGCCCGGCGCGATCCCGGCTGGAAACCGGCCGCCGACCCGGCGCTGGCCACTGGGCTGACACGGGCGATCGAGCGCGCGGCGGCCCTTTCCGACCCGATCACGCGTGCCGTGGCCGCCGTCAGCCTGACGGACTTGATCATCCGGACCGGCTGGCCCAGTCACGACCCCGACGCCCTGGCGGTCGGTCGGCTGCTCCCGTTCCTGGCGGGGGCACTTCGACCCGTGCTGGCGGATACCTCCGCCCGAGAGGTCTTCACCGCCGGGTGCCAACCCGACGGCGACACGCTCGTGGTGATACGTGCGGCGCTTGCCGACTGGCCCCTGGACATCGGGGCCGCGGCGGGGATCGGGAGGCGATTGCCTGTGGCGGTCCTGGCCTGGCTCTACCCGGAGGGTCCCGCGGCGGGGCCGATTCCGGAGAGCCTGTCGTTGCTCGACGTCGAAGCGTTGGCCCTCGCGGCCACGGGTGCCCGCGATCCAGAGTTGCGTCAGAAGGGTCGTGAGCGATTGCTCACCGAAGCCATCCAGTTGCACGAGGAGCAGTTCGCGCATGAGCGCTCCGACCTGATCGCCGTGGTCGATCAGTCGAATCCCTTGGTGGCATCCGAGCTGCGGCTCCTCCGAGCCAACGGCTATCGGCCGACCGACAGCCAACTCGCCGGTGCCATCGTGCGTGGGCTTCCGGGTGAAGCGGACGACGTCTTCGCCCTCCTCACGGAGGCGTCGGCGCAGGGCGATCGACCGGCCATCGACCGGGCACTGCGTTGGCTGCCCATGGTGCGATCCGGGCAGGCGTGGGGGGCGCCGACCTTCGACGTCGCAGCCCGAACGTATGCGCCGAACACCATTGCCGCCCTCTCGGAGCTCTGCCGAACGGCGCGATCGCCGGTCGGGCCACTATGGGCAGCCCATCTGGCCTGCGCGGTCGAGTTGGCGGATGTGCGTAGTGGAGAGCACGGCTTCTTGGCGAGCATGATGCCGCCGCCAGGCACTCTCGCACCTGGGCTGGACGAGTTGTGTGCTGCCGTCCTGGAGTTGCCCATGACCGATGTGCAGTGGTGCTTCGACCGGATCGACCAGATCACCCTCCGGGCCGTGTTGTCCGACCCGGATTTCCCGAGGCCGATCACCTCATCGCCCGCCACGCTTGCCCACCGCCTCGCCGACGAGGACGGACGACCGGCCGTCGTGGCCGGGCTAGAAAGCTTCTATGCCGGCATGGTCAAGGAGGACCTGGTCGGCACCAGGGACGCGCTATTGAGCCTCGTGCAGGAGTCCTTCCCGGATAACCCCGAGGTGGCCGACTTCGCCCGATCCTGGTTCGCCACGACGAGCGGCAGCAAGGGCATGGGCGATCGGCTCCGCCACGCCGGTGGACGCCTCTTCGGCAAGTCGAGCCCGACAGCTTCGGTGTGAGAGGGAGAAACTAGATGACCAACTACGAACTCGGGAAAGCCCCCGTCGGTCTGCGGGCCGGTCGCGTCATGGTTGCGGCATCGTTGGGTGGCGAGCCGGTGACGATCCACCTGCGAACTGCCGATCCGGCGGTGTCGATCAAAGGCCTTTGGACCCAGCACGGCGCGGGGTATATGGGCATGTTCAACAGGCCTTCGACTGAGTTGCCCAAGCAGGTGACGCTGAGCGTGGCCCGCGCTGACGGACGTCCCTTCCCTGCGGAACCGCGTCTCAATGTGACGGCCACGGTCGGTCTCGACTCGGTCTCGTGGACGGTCGCAGGGCTCGGCGGGATGCCGGTCGCAGATGTGGTCACGCTGAGCGTCGACGACGACTGGTTGACCTTCGCTCGACCAGCGGGCATCGAGCCGCCCAATGACAATCTCACCGGCGGTGCTGCGTCGATGGCGGCGGCGGCGCGCCAGGTCCTCGGGGTCGCCAGCGTCCCGCCCACCCAGCGGGCGCACGTCGTTGTTGCCGTTGACCCCTCGGGTTCGATGAAAACCCGTCAGGTCCGCTCGAGCCTGAATGAGGCACTCGAGGGCATAGCCGGTATCCACGCGGTCCTCGGGGGTGAGGGCAAGCGACTGGAGTGGTATCTCGCCACCAGCCCGCCCCGGCGCTACGACGATCCGGAGGCTCTGCTCGAGGCGCTGGAGGAGGCGGCATACGGGCTGGGATCCTCGCTCGATCTGCCGAGTCTGGCACCGTCGAACGGCAACGAACTCAGTGTCGTCTACCTGATCAGTGACGACGTGCCGGGCTCTCTCGCCCAGTTCGCCGACGTGGATATGCAGGCGCGCCACCTCGTGGTCGTCGCCAACCCGGCTACTGCGCCGGCAGCCGTGGGGCCGGTCGATGTGACCGTATGGCCGGCTGGCCCACTCGATGATTCCCGCCGCCCGGCACTTGCCAAGGACCTCCTGCGCGGATGTTTTGACGCCAATAGCGCCTGTGGGCGGGCGGTGGGCGCGTGAGTAAGTGCCCCCTGTGCTTCAGCGACGTCGACCCGGGGCGGGCCCGTTGGCAGTGCATGAACCGCGAGTGTGCGGGTCCGGCATCCCCGGAGCCCCTGGCTACGAGCTATCTCGGGCACGAGATGACTGTCAAGCAACGCCGCGAGGAGGTGCGGCCGAGTGATCACCGCGGGGCCTGGGCGCCCCGAGCGCAGCAATTCTGCACCGACTGCGGGGTGTCGATGACGCGCGCGTGCACCGTCTGTCGCTACCCCTTGCCGGCCGATGTCGGGGAGTCGGACGTCGTATGCGTGGCGCTGGCAGGAGCCCGGGCAACCGGGAAATCGGTATCGATCGGCGTCATGCGACTATTCCTCGAGAAGTTTATCGAAGAACTGCGTTCATCGCTCGATTTCGAGTCGCGGTACTCGGAGAGCGACGAAGAAAAGGAATATGTCAAACAGATTCTCACTGGCATGGTTTACCCACCCACCCCGCCTGGGCAGGCCCGCTCCCTGCTCTACAGCATGGGTCAGATCAATGGCAAGCGGCGGTACCTCGCTTTACGCGATATCGCGGGAGAAGACCTGGAGGCGACTGAGGCCAAACTGAATCTTAGTTTCCTCGGGCGTGCCGATTTGGTCATCTTTCTGTTTGACCCCTTGGCGATCAAGAGCATTCAAGATGCCTTGGAGAATCTCATTCCGCGGCAACGAGCGGTTGGGCAGGAGCCACAGAAGGTCCTGCAAACTGTCCTTCGTCACATGGGCGCGGGGCGCCCGCATCTGGCCATCTGCCTGGCCAAGGTGGATGCTCTGCAACGACTGGCCGATCACAACAATCCCATCAGCCCGGTATTCGCCAATCCCGGCACGACGTTGATGCGTGAGTCGGTCCGACACGGGATGACCAGTGGACCCGGATATGACGAACATAGTGCGCAACTTCTCAGTGAGGAAGTCCGCTCCACCTTGATGCTGCTCAATGGCACGGTCATTGTCAATATGGTCGAGAATCCCGCCAATGGCAACATTCTGCCGCATCGGTTTTTCACCACATCGGCCCTAGGGGGCGCAGCAGATGGCGAGCTATTGCCACCGCACGGGATCACGCCCTTCCGCGTGCTCGATCCGCTGCTCTGGATATTCCATCAGAAAGGAATGATTCCCTCTATCGCGTAACTGGATTTGCGGCGGTTCCGATTTTTCAAGAGAAAGTAGTTCAACAAATGGCTATCAACCTTAGCAAGGGCAGCGTGATCTCGCTGGCCAAGGAGTCAGGCCCGGCGCCTCTCGATCGCATTCTGATCGGTCTCGGATGGGATCCGGCCGATACTGGGGTCGCTTTCGACCTGGATGCCTCGGTCTTTTTGACCGACTCGTGGGGGCGTTGCCAGTCGGACGCTGATTTCGTCTTCTACGGTAGCAAGGTGCACTATTCCGGCTCGGTCACGCACCAGGGCGACAACCTCACGGGCGACGGGGACGGCGACGACGAGCAGATCCTTGCGGTATTGACGCAGGTTCCGCCCGCGATCGAGCGCCTGCGCATCGCGGTTAGCATCCATGACTCCGCGGCGCGGGCACAGCACTTCGGGCTCGTCAGCAACGCCTTCATCCGCATCGTGAATCAGAGCGACAACCGCGAATTGGCCCGATTCACGCTCAGCGAGGGCGCAGGCGGCCAGGACAGCCTGACCTTTGCCGAACTCTTCCGAGACGGAGCAGATTGGCGCTTTCGCGCTATCGGTGAGTTCAACCTCGGCGGCCTGGCCGGCGCATTGGCGGCTCACGGGCTAACGGCCGGCTGACCCTGGCGATCACGCCGGCCCGGAGGAGGTACCGGGCCGGCGGGTCGCCCGTCAGGCGCGCCAGCCCAGGCGCGCGCTCAGGGTGGCCGCAGCCTCGATGACCAGGGCGGCGAGGTGCTGCTCGGCGGTGGCGTCGAACTCCGCCGAGGGGAAGGTCAAGGCGAAAGCGCCGAGCGGGTGGCCGGTGTGGTCGACCGCGGCCCGGGCGACCGATGCGAGCCCGGGGCTGATCGTGTCGTGCTCCACGGCATACGTGCGGGCGCGGGTGTCGACGAGCAGGCGTTTGAGGTCGGGCAGGCTCTCGGGCCCGCGCTCGCCGCGGCGCACAAAGGCATCGCGCGTGGGGAAGATGGCCCGGACCTGGCGTGGGGGGAGCGCGGCGAGAATCGCCAGGCCGCTCGCTGTCAGGGGCGCGGGAAGGCGCACGCCGACGTCTGTCACCAGCGGTGGGCGGCCGTGGGCGCGCTCCTCGATCAGATAGAGCACGTCGCTGCCGTGCAGCACGGCGAAGTGCCCGTTGACGCCCGTGCGGTCGACGAGTTTGGTCAGAATCGGGCGGGCTCGCCGCTGGAGGGGCCCTTGGCGTGAGAAGGCCGACCCGATCTCGTAGGCCGTGCGCCCGAGCCCGTAGCGACGGTGCTCCGGCAGGTGGGTGACGAAGCCGCGGTCGGCGAGCACAGCGAGCAGGTGGTAGACGCTGGAGCGTGGCAGGCCGAGTTCGCGAGCGATGGCGGCGGCGGGCATCGGCTCGCCGTGCGAGGCGAGCAGCGTCAGGATGTCGAGGGCGTGACCCGCGGCCGGGGCGTTGGACACAGGTGGCAGTCTGCCGCATTGCCGGTCCGGAGCAGGCCGCAGAGCCGCGCGCTTGGCGGTGCGCGCCTGCCTGAGTTTGCGGGCGTGGTCGGTGGTGGGGTGAGGCACATTTTGGGCCCCGTGGGTGCCGCCGAGGCGGGCGGCGTGCTGGGATGAGCGGCATGCCCACGCTCACTACTGATGGCCCGCTCTGGACGCTCGACCTCGGCGGCGACGAGAACCGCTTCTCCCCGGCGTGGCTCGATGGCGCCGAGGACCTGCTCGGCCAGGTTGCCGCGTCGACCGAGCCGGTCGCGCTGGTCACCATGGGGAGCGACAAGTTCTACAGCAATGGCCTCGACCTGGAGTGGGTGATGGCCAACCCCGCGGACTTCTTGACGTATGCCGGCCGGGTCCAGGCGATGCTCGCGACCATCCTCACCCTCCCGGTCCCGACGATCGCCGCCGTCAACGGGCATGCCTTCGGTGCCGGCGCGATGCTCGCGCTCGCCCACGACTTCCGGGTGATGCGCCCCGACCGCGGCTTCTTCTGCCTGCCCGAGGCCGACATCCGCATCCCCTTCACCGACGGCATGTCCGCGCTCATTCAGGCCAAGCTGACGCCCCAGGCCGCCGTGGCGAGCATGACGACCGGCCACCGCTTCGGCGGCGAGGAGGCCGCGGCATACGGGATCGTCGACGCGGTTGCGCCGCTGGAATCCCTGGCGGACGCTGCCGCAGCCCGCGTGCGCGGCCTGGCCGGCAAGGACCGGACCACCCTCGGGACCATCAAGTCCCGGATGTATGCCGGCGTGGTCGCCGCCCTGCTCGCTCCGCCCCGTTCCTAACGTCTGCTAGCAGCGTTTAGGGCACCTCCAGCAGGGTCTACCCTGCTCGACGTCACCCAACCTGTGCTGAGTCGGCCTTCGGTGGTGCGGCCGCAAGGATCGCAAGGAGAGCGCGCACGCAGTGCTCGGCCTCAGCGGTGACCGCGCGGATGGCTGCGTCTTCCCGTATGCCGGCGCCCTCCCGTATGCCGG
>NZ_DAOQZV010000007.1:26464-32906 GCF_035343835.1 Nostocoides sp.
TCCCGTATGCCGGCGCCCTCCCGTATGCCGGTGCCTCCTAGTCTGCCGGTGGCCGTCGGTCTGCTCGTGCTCGCCGGTGCTTCCCAGTCCGCGGGGGGAGCGGCGAACTGCAGGGCGCGATCCTCGGCATACGCCACCCAGGCGTGCACGACTCCTAACTGCTCGTCCGGCACGGTCAACTGCTCGGCAACGAGCCGAGCAATGCTCTCTCGCAACGACTTCGCTGTGCCCCCGGGCTCGGACCCGGCGCCGTCACTAGGCCCCAGCCGGCCAAAAACCAGCGCTAGATAGAACTCGCGCCGCCGCGCGATCTGGGCGATGAAGCGCTCCACGATCTGCCGCGCCGCTGCCTCGCCGGCCAGGTCCGCGTCGGGCCGCACGGTCCGCAGCACCCGCCGACCCGCCGCCGCGACGACCGCCTCGTGGTACGCCGTCTTGGTCGGGAAATAGTGGAAGAGCAGGCCGCGCGAGACCCCCGCCTCGGCGGCGACCTCGTCGAGCGAGAGTTCCTGCACCGGCCGGTCGACGAACTTGCGCAGGCCGATCCCGAGCAGCTGCCGCCGCCGCTCGTCGGGGGTCATCCGCGCCCGAGGGGCGGGCGGATCGGCGGCGTGACGCGGCATACTATTGAGCATTGCTCAATAGGCGACTATGGTCAAGAGCATGGACTTCACCCCATCTGTGCGCGCGGCCGACCTCACCAATCGGGTCCGCGAGTTCGTCGATACCGAGATCGAGCCGGTCGAGCCGGAGTTTGTGGCCGACATCGCCGCTCGGCGCGCGCGGGGTGAGGACCCATGGACGCCGCATCCGGCAATCGAGACGCTCAAGGCGAAGGCGCGCGGCCAGGGCCTATGGAATCTCTTCCTCCCCGCCGGCCACGAAGGCCCGTATGCCGCGAAGTACGGCACCGACGGCGCCGCCGGGCTCTCGAACCTCGATTACGCGCCGGTGGCCGAGCAGATGGGCCGCAGCTTCATCGCGCCGCTGATCTTCAACTCCAATGCGCCGGACACCGGCAATATGGAGGTCATCCTCAAGTACGGCAGCCAGGCCCAGAAGGACCGGTGGCTGGATCCGTTGCTGGACGGGCGGATTCGCAGCGCCTTCTTGATGACCGAGCCGGGTGTCGCCTCCTCCGACGCGACCAATATGGCCGCCACCGCGCGGATCGAGGGCGACGAGGTCGTCCTCAACGGCCGCAAGTGGTGGTCCTCCGGCGCCGGCCACCCGGACTGCAAGGTCGGGATCTATATGGCGCTCACCGACGAGAGCGCCGACCGGCACCACCAGCACTCGATGGTGCTCGTCCCGATGGACGCCCCCGGGGTCAAGGTCGAGCGGCTGCTGACGACGCTCGGTCAGTATGACGAGCCGCTCGGCCACGGGGAGGTCTCGCTGACCGATGTGCGCCTGCCGGTCGAGTCGATCATCGGCGGCCCCGGGATGGCGTTCACCATCGCCCAGGGCCGGCTCGGCCCTGGCCGGGTGCATCACTGCATGCGCCTGATCGGGTTGTCCGAGAAGGCACTCGAGCTCGCCTGCGAGCGGGCCACGAGTCGGGTCGCCTTCGGGAAGCCGCTTGTCAACCTCGGCGGCAACCGCGAGCGCTTGGCCAAGGCGCGGATCGCGATCAACCAGGCCCGGCTGCACGTCCTGCACGCCGCGTGGAAGCTCGACACCTTCGGCACCGCCGGAGCGCTGTCGGAGGTCTCGGAGATCAAGGCCGCGGTGCCCCAGATGGCCTGCGACGTCATCGATCTCGCGATCCAGTTGCACGGCGGCGGCGGCACCGGGCCGGACTTCCCGCTCGCCGCGGCGTATGCCGGGGCGCGCTCGCTGCGCCTTGCCGACGGCCCCGACGAGGTCCACCTCGTCGTCGTCGCCCGGCACCTGCTCAAGCCGTATGCCGCTCGCTCCTCGGCGCCGAACGCATGAGCTCCGCTGTGCCGCAGTCGCGTTCGGGCCACCGGGTGCTCGTTACGGGGGGTGCGTCCGGGCTTGGGCTGGCGCTCGTCAAGGCCTACTGCGCGCGGGGCGCGCGGGTGCTCGCGGTGGATCTCGCTGACGAGCGGCCGACCGCGGTCCCGGACGCCGTGGCATACCGGCGGCTTGACGTTCGGGCACAACAGGATTGGGACGCGGCGCTCGCCTGGGTGCGCGAGGAGTGGGGTGGGCTGGACCTGCTCTACAACAACGCTGGTGTGGCGACCGGCGGCCGGATCGACGTCGAGTCGATGGCCGACTGGGAGCGCGTCATCGATGTCAATCTGCTCGGCGTGGTGCGCGGCTGCCAGACCTTCACGCCACTGCTGAAGCAGCAGGGGAGCGGGCACATCGTCAACACGGCCTCCCTCGCCGGGCTGATCCACGGGCCGGGGATGTCGAGCTACAACGCGACCAAGGCGGGTGTGGTGGCGCTGTCGGAGACCCTGCATTTCGAGTTGCGCCCGTTCGGGATCCGGGTGTCGGTCGTGTGCCCGGCGTTCTTCCGGACCAACCTGCACCAGTCGTTCCAGGGCAAGGATGAAGAGTTCGAGCAGTCGGGGACTCGGCTGATCACGACCGCAAAACTGTCGGCCGACGACATCGCCGCGCGCGTGGTCAAAGGCGTCGAGGCCGGCAAGCACATCATCCTGACCGACCGGCTCGGACGCACGTCCTACTGGACCAAGCGGCTGGCCCGCCCGGTGTATGACCGGGCCGCGTCCCGAGGTGCGCACCGCATTGCCGCCCGCGCCGAGAAGGCGGCGCAGCGATGAGTGACGTCTCCACGCCCGTCGACGTGCGCGACGAAGACGCGTTCGACGTGGAGTCAATGGCGATCTGGTTGCGCGCCAACGCTTCTGACGCGGGCGGGTTGCACGAGACGCCAACGGTGCGGCAGTTCTCCGGAGGCGCATCCAACCTCACCTATCTCTTGCAGTATCCCGGCGGTCGCGAGTTGATCCTGCGCCGGCCACCGGGCGGGACCAAGGCGCGCGGAGCCCACGACATGGGCCGCGAGCACAACATCCAGGCGGCCCTGCGACCGGCCTTTCCCAAGGTGGCCCCGATGGTCGCCTACTGCGACGACGAGTCGGTGATCGGCTCGGAGTTCTATGTCATGGAGCGCATCCCTGGGACGATCCTGCGGCGTGAGATCCCAGCCGACCTCAGGCTTGACGCGGATGCCGTGGATCGGTTGTGCCGCAACGCGATCGACACCCTCGTGGAGTTGCACCGTGTCGACCCGAGTGCGGTCGGACTGGCCGGGCTCGGCAAGGGCGAGGGCTATGTCGCTCGTCAAGTCGGGGGTTGGTCGGCGCGCTATCGGGCGGCGCGCACGCCCGATGTCGGAGACTTCGAGGCGACGATGGCGTGGCTCGACGGGCACCAGCCCGACGATATTGCCCAGGTGCTGATCCACAATGACTTCCGCTTCGACAATCTCGTTCTGTCCCCGGAGGATCCGACGCGCGTGGTCGGGGTGCTCGACTGGGAGATGGCCACGATTGGCGATCCGCTCATGGATCTGGCGAGCGGCCTGGCGTATTGGGCGCAAGCCGACGACCCCGCTCCCTTCCTGGCGATGCGGCGCCAGCCGACGAATGCCCCGGGCATGTGGAGGCGCGCTCAAGTCGTCGAGCACTACTGCGCGGCAATGGGTTTCACCATGGATCCGGAGCGGTGGCGGTTCTATGATGTCTTCGGCGGCTTCCGGCTGGCGGTGATTGCCCAGCAGATCTACTACCGCTTCTTCCACGGCCAGACGACCAACCCGATGTATGGCGAGTTCGTCAGCATCGTCCGGTTCCTGGACGCCAAGTGCGCGGAATTGACTGCTGCACAGGGCGACTCATCGTTCTTGGACGCGGACGAGTCGAGTTCGGTGGGCGCCCAGGCTACCGGCGAGGACGGTGCCAACGCCGAAGCCGATGCCACGGCCGAGGGCGGGACCGAGGCGTGAGCGTCACGCTGATCACCGGCGCCAGCTCCGGCATCGGCGCCGAGCTCGCCCGTCAGCTCGCCGCGGCCGGCGAAGACCTGGCCCTCTGCGCCCGGCGCACCGACCGTCTGGACGACCTGCGCACGGAAATCCTTGCCGCGCAACCCGGCCGGCGGGTCGAGGTCCGCGCCCTCGACGTCACGGACGACGCCGCGGTGTTCGCGGTCTTCCGCGCCTTCGCCGCCGACTTCGGCACCATCGACCGGGTCGTCGTCAACGCGGGTCTCGGCAAGGGCGCCCCCGTCGGGACGGGACGGTTCGACGCGAACCGGGCCACGGCATACACCAATGTCATCGGCGCGCTCGCCCAGACCGAGGCGGCGATGGAGCTCTTTCGCGCCCAGAAGCGCGGGCATCTGGTGCTGATTTCCTCGATGTCGGCCATGCGCGGCATGCCCAAGACGGTCACCGTGTATGCCGCGACGAAGGCCTTCGTTGCCCACCTCGGCGAGGGGATCCGGGGCGAACTGCTCGGCGAGCCCGGCCTCGATATCGACGTCTCGGTGATCCTGCCCGGGTACATCCGCTCGGAGATGAACGACAAGGTGAAGAAGCCGATGCCGTTCATGGTCGACACGGTGACCGGCACCAGGGCCATCGCCGCCGCGATCCAAGCCCGCAAGCCGTATGCCCGCGTCCCCGCCTGTCCCTGGCGTCCGATGGGCACCGCCATGCGTCATCTGCCGCTCAAGGTCGTAAGACGATTGACGTAGCGCGAGGTGGCGAGGTGGCGGCCACCTCCATCCGCACTCCGTCGCTGGCGCTCCCTCGTGCTCCCGCCAGTCCCATCCAGTGGCCGCCGCACCCTCCGACCCCCGGCGACTTTCGTGTGGCCCAGGGAGTTTTGAGAACGAGCCTGAAGGTTCGGCGTCGCAAGCACTCAGCCGACTCCCAGCCTTGCGTGCATTCGGCCGTGCCCGTCGCTTGTCGGCAGGCTGGTTTCAGCGCACCAGGTCGGCCGGGCAGATGGTGACGGGATAGGGAACGTCGAGGACCAGGACGTCGGTGCCCTCCGCGCGGCCCGCCTCGGCATACCGCCCGTCCACGAGGTGCCACGCGATGATGCTCGGCACGTCCGGGTCAACGACCCAGTAGCAGGCGCACCCGGCCTCCTCGAGACGCGAACGCTTGAGCAGCAAGTCGACTCGCCGGGTGCTGGGCGAGAGGATCTCGACGGCCAGGACAGGGGCAGTGGGGAGGTTCTTCTCAGTCAGGTCCGCGCGCCGCACGACGATGACGTCCGGCTGAAGGACAGTGTCGTCGGCGAGGACGACGTCGAAGGGTGCGTGCAAGATCTCCAGCCCGGGCGGCAGGCTTCGATGCAGGGCCAGACCGAGTTGGAACGACGCCCGCTGGTGGCGTGTCCCCGGTGCCGGGGTCACGAGCAACACCCCGTCGATGAGTTCATACCTGTGGCCGTCGTCCGGCATGGCGTCCAGGTCGGCCCGCGTCAGGGGCCGGCTCCTGGGCAGGGTCGTCATACGGCTCATGGTCCCTCACTTCCGGCCGCGATGTCACGCCGCCGATCCTGACAGCGGGTCACGCTCACTGCGGAAACTCATCCACAGGCTCGCCCGGCGCGCGCGCCGAAGAGCCCGGGTGCCGTGCGGCACCCGGGCTCTCGGTTGGCGTCACGAGGTCAGATCAGCGGATCAGATCTCGCTGTCCTCCGGAGAGTCGCTGGGCTCGGCGGGGGCGTCGCTCGGGGCCTGGTCGGCGGCGAGCAGGCGGTAGAGCGCCTTCTTGGTCTCCTCCAGCAGGCCGGTGGCCTGCCTGACCATCGCTTCGTCGCCGGCCTGGGTGACCGCGTGCGCGGCCATACCGACCTGGGCCAGGCTGGCCCACATCGAGCCGCCGGTCGGGCCGCCGAAAGCCTGAGCGGCATCCTGGGCCGCCTCCTCCCACGGACGGGGTCGGTCGCCGGCTTCGGCGACCGCCGTCATGCCTGCTTCGGTGAGGCGGTAGGCCTTGCGACCCTCGTTGTCGAAGGCCTCGATCAGGCCCTCGTCCTCAAGCTGCGCGAGCGCCGGGTAGACCGCACCCGAGCTGGGGCGCCAGTGGCCGCCCGTGCGTGCCGCGAGCTCCTCGATGATCTGGTAGCCATTGCGCGGCTCCTCGGCAATGAGGAAGAGAGCGGCCGAGCGGACATCGCCGCGACGTCGGCGGCCACGACCACGCGGGCCACGGCCTTCGCCGCGTCGTTCACCGTGCGGGCCACGGGGTCCGCGGCCGCGTGGGCCGGAGCCCGGGCCGCTCTCGCCCCACGGTCCGCGACGCGAATCGGTGGCGTTGGCCCAGACCCCTTGGCTGTCCTGCGGGCCGAAGCTCGCGCCCGGGGCGTCGAACCCGCGAGCCCGCTCGGGACCGAAGTCTCCGCGCTTGCCGTGACCGTGGCTCCCGCCCCGGCCCTGCTCGGCACGCCCGCGGGGGCCGTCTTCGCCTCGACCCTGTCCA
>NZ_DAOQZV010000008.1:0-23138 GCF_035343835.1 Nostocoides sp.
CGGCGGGCAAGCCGGCAGTCGCGGATCGGTCGTCCGGTCCGGGCGCACTGCTCGCTGCGGACAGGCGGGGTGGCCGGCGCCGCAGGATGTCCAGGGCCGGGCCGGGCGGCAGGTGTGGCCAGGTGTCGGCCACCGATTCGGCAATGTCGGCGATGGCCGCGTCGAGATTCGAGGTGCCGGGCGGCGCTTCGGGCGTCAGGGCGAGGGGGAGGTCGTCGAAGGGGGAGTATTTCTGCGGCAGTCCCTCAATTGCGACCAGCGTGATCAGGCCGTCGGTGTCCTCGCTCACCTCGGCGATCGTCACTTTGGTCTCGACCACGCGGGCACCGGGGGCTGCGGCCCCGGCCAGGGGCTGCGGCGGGGGCACGTCGTAGAGGACACCGAAGCCGGCTCCGGGCCGGATCGGGCGGCTGCCGCGCCCGGGATGGCCGGTCAGGCGCAGGGTCCGGGCGAAGGTGCGCCGGCCCGCCGGCACCTCCCAGCCGTTGACGACCTCCGCCGCGGTGATGTGCAGGACATCGGCCTGCCCGGCCCACTCGTCGACCGGGTGACGCAGCCGGTCGAAGTGGCGCCACCAGTGCGGCTTCTCTTCGCGCCGGTTGAACTGGACGGCCGCGGCGATCAGGGCGAGGGCCTGCTCGTCGTCGGTTCGCTCGATGTCGCTGATGGTGTCGGTCAGCGCTCGCAGGCGGGCTTCGAGGGCCTCTGCCCGCTCCCACCGCGAGGGCTTGGGCACGGCCTCGGAGGAGGGTGCCGGGGGCTCGGGTGTCGACCCGATCGACGGCAAGACTCCCTCCGCTTCCGCCTGGCCGAGCAGCCAGTCCCGCAACCGGAGCGTGGAGAGGCAGTCGTACTCGTTGTAGGCCCGGATCGCCTCCAGCCGCTGCGCCGCCTCGTCGTGCCGACCCTCAATCCCGGCCTGCACGAACTCGTGATAGGCAACGACCGATTCCCCGCCGGTGGCGACCGATCCCACGCGCAGGTCATCGCCCATATAGAGCGGCTCGAGCTTCTTGATCGAGTAGGAGTCCTGCGAGACGCGCACACCCGCGCGGACGACGGCATACAGATCGACGAGCACGCCGTCCCGGAGCAGCTGATCGACCTCGGCCTCGCCAGTGCCATAGCGCGCCGCGAGGGTCAGCAGACGGGAGCGCTCGTAGTCGGCGTAGTGGTAGATGTGCAGGTTGGGGTACTCCGCGCGGCGCGCCGCGACATACGCCAAGAAGTCGATGAGCGCCTGGCGCTCCTGCGCGCGGTCGTGCGCCCAGAACGCGCGGAAGGGCGGCGCGAGGCCGGGGGAGGCGGGTGTCTCGACGATGCCGAAGAGGTATTCGAGCCCCCATCGCCCCGAGCCGGGCTCGGTCCACATCGGGTCGCCCTCGAAGTCGAAGAAGATGTCACCCGGGCTCGGTGGCGGGATCGCGGCGAGGGCAGCCGGGTCGATCAGCTCGGCGCGGACCTCGCCGGTGGCTTCCTGGGCCAGTTGCAACCGGGCCTGCGCGCGGATGCGGGCGAGGCGGCCGTCGGGCAGGTCCGGGACGGGCTCGTCACGCGCTGCGAGGTCGGCCATCGTGGTCACGCCGGCCGCGAGGAGCTTTTTGCGCTGGCTCGGATAGACTCCCGCGACGAGCAGCACGTCATTGGTCGCCCGCAGCTCGGCGGTGCAGGCCGGGCAACGGCCGCAGGCGTGCACCCCGGGCTCGCCCCACTGCGCCGGCTCGCCGCTGTCCTGGTGGGTGTCGAGGAGCATCAGCACGCGCTCCCGCCGCCCGGCGTAGACCGGCGCGATCACCGACAGCGGGTAGCGCTCACGCTCACCCGACCCGAGTGCAAGGACCACGTCGTCGGCGACGGGGACGCCCATGGCCCATAACTGATCGCCGTATGCCGCGAGCTGCAGCAGTGCCGCGACGCTGGCCGCTCGCGCGAGCTTGGTGTCCCAGACCTGCCAACGCCCGTCGTCGCCGCGCACCAGGAAGTCGGCAAACCCCACGAAGCGCTCGCCGGCGAAGGCCGCCTGATAGACCACGTCGGCCTCGCCCTCGAGCGCCTCGACGGTGTCGGCGGCAGCAGCCTCCAAACCGGGCCGGGTCATCCGTGGCCGCGCGATCTGGACGACGCGCCGCTCGCGGCTCAGCTCGCGCAACACCTGCTGCTCGTGCGCCATCCCGAGGGCCAGGGTCCGTTCGAAGAGGGCGTCCGTTTCGACCTCCTGCGCTTGCCGGTGGCCGAGCACCGCGTCGAAACCCACGAGCAGCCCCCACTCGCACGACGCGGCCTGGCGTAGGTCGCTCGCGCTGATGATGGCCCGGGATTCGCCCGGCATGAGGAACATGCTCGCCACCCTACGAGCCCTCACCGACAGACCCCGCGACGAGTCGCGAGCAGCGCACAGGCCGGGACACCCGCCGAAACGCCGGCCCGAGCGTCGCGCCCCTTCGTCGCCGGAGAGCGACGGCTCGGTCTGAATCCGGTCAGACCCAGCTCGGGAACCACATGTGCATGCGCCAGAAGTTGTAGGGCACCACTTGCGCGGTATAGATCGGCCAGTAGAACGCAAACAACGCCAGCGTCGCCAGGCAGTAGATCCCCACGATGATCAGCCCACGCCGCCGGCGCGGCCAGGGGGCGGTCGCCGGCCCCAGGATCAAGGCGAGGACATAGACCGCGATCAACACGACATACGGCTGGAAGGCGATCGAGTAGAACTGGAAGATCGTGCGGTGCTGCAGGTTGAACCACGGGAGCCAGCCCGCGGCGAGCGCCCCCAGCAGGGCGCCGGCCCGCCAGTCGCGCCGCAGGATCCATTGAAAGAGGCAGATGACGATGCCGGCCGTCGCGAGCCACCAGATGGTGATGGTGCCGAGCGAGGTGATCGCCTTGGAGCATTCGGCGACGGTGCAGCCGTCCTGGCCCAGCTTCGGCCCCTCGTAGAAGAAGGATGTCGGACGCGACATCACCGTCCAGCCCCACGGGTTGGACATGTAGTCGTGCGGCGAGGTCAGCGTCTGATGGAAGTGGTAGGCCTCGGTGTGATAGCTCCACAGCGAGCGCAGCGCGCCAGGGATCCAGTCTGGCCCCGGATGCGTATCGGCCCAGTGCCGCTTGTAGCCGTGGTCGCTCAGGAACCACCCGGTCCACGACGCCACATAGGTCACCATCGCCGTCCCGACCATGGCGACGAAGGCGATCGGCCCCTGGACGACGAGCGCCGAGCTGACCCAGCGCCGCACACCGGCCGCCCGATAGGCCCCCATATCCCACAGCACCGACATCAGGCCGAAGGCGATCAGGAAGAACAGCCCCGACCACTTGGTCCCGGCCGCGAGGCCGAGGAAGAGCCCGGCCACCCACCGCCAGGGGCGGAAGCCGAGGACGGGGCCCCACGTCTCATACGTATGCCGTGACAACCGGCCCACGTGATCGGCCAACCGGCGGCGCATCTGGTCGCGGTCGATGAGGATGCACCCGAAGGCGCACAGGGCGAAGAACATCAGGATGATGTCGAGCAGGCCGGTGCGCGAGTGGACGAAGTGGTGACCTTCAAAGGCAGTCAGGAAGGACGCGAGCGTCCCGAGCAGGGAGGAGGAGAAGAGCCGGCGCGCGATCCGCCCGATGATCAGGATCGACAGCGTCCCGAGCGTCGCGACCGAGAAGCGCCACCCCCAACTCGACGTCGCGCCGAAGATCCACTCCCCGAAGGCGATCACCCATTTGCCGACCGGCGGATGGACGACCATGTCGCCGTTGTCGGTGATGAAGACGTTGAGATTGCCGTGCGTGAACAGCGGATCGACGACCTTGCCCTCGCCCGCCCAGCGCATCTCGACGCCGTATTCGAGCATCGAGACGCCCTGCTTGACGTAGTAGGTCTCGTCGAACACCAACTGGTGCGGCCGGTCGAGCGCCCAGAAGCGCATCAGCCCCCCGAGCACCGCGAACAGCAGGGGGCCGAGCCAGCCGATCAGCCGGTCGGTGGGCCGGAAGCCGAGCAGGCGAGCGCGCAGCTCCTCGGTCCGGGTCACGGGCGTCATCGTATGTTGCCCGCCTGGCTCGCGAGATGGAGCGCGCGTTAGCTGGTGGTTAGGTCGTAGATGCCGGTGGTGGAGGTGACGTAGACATGGCCGTCATCGACGATGGGTGTGCCAGGGATGATCTTGTGGCCGGTGGGGTCGAGGATGGGGGTGGTGGAGAGCAGGGTGCCGGGCCCATCGCGCCCGTGGGGGTGTTCGGGACGGGGGCTTCGCCATTGGCTACGGCCTCTGGCTGGCCCGCAAGCTCGAACTCGGCCACCGCGGCTGACCTCGCTCTCGACCCCGCTCCCCGGCGCACGAGGTGGGTTCAAGAGGCGGATCCGAGGAGAGTGGTGGCGAAGGGGCAGCCTGGCAATCGGCCATCAGCACTGGACGGACAGGCGCCCAACGATTGAGCGCTTTGGGCTGGCCTCGGCCAAGATGACGCGTATGCCGCTCGTTCTCGCCGCCACGCCCATCGGTGACCCGCGCGATGCGTCGGTCCGGCTGGTGTCCGAGTTGGGCACCGCCGATGTCATCGCTGCTGAGGACACCCGCCGCACCAAGCGGCTGTGCGCGGCGCTCGGCGTCGTGCCCGCGGGCCGGATGCTCAGCTATCACGAGCACAACGAGGCCGCCGTCACCGCTGATCTGATCGAGCGGTTGCGGGCGGGGGAGCGAGTGCTGCTCGTCACCGACGCGGGCATGCCGTCGGTGTCCGACCCCGGCTACCGGCTCGTCGCCGCGGCAGTCGCCGCCGATCTGCCGGTCACCTGCTCGCCGGGGCCGAGCGCGGTGCTGATGGCGCTGGCCTTGTCTGGGCTCCCAGTGGACCGCTTCGCCTTCGACGGCTTCCTGCCCCGCAAGCCCGGGGAACGGGCGCGGGTTCTGGCCGACCTCGCCACGGAGCGCCGGACGATGGTCTTCTTCGAGGCGCCGCACCGCACAGCCGCGACCCTCGCGGCGATGGTCGAGGCCTTCGGCGCCGGCCGGCCGGCCGCCGTCTGCCGGGAGATGACCAAGACCTACGAGGAAGTCCGCCGCGGACCGCTGGGCGAACTCGCCGACTGGGCTGCCAACGGCGTGCTCGGCGAGATCACCATCGTCGTCGCCGGCGCGAGCCCGGTCGCCGCCGACCTGCCCACCGCGGTGGGGCAGGTGCGGGCGTTGGTGGGGAACGGCATACGGCTCAAGGACGCGTGCGCGCAGGTCGCCGAGGCGACGGGGTTGTCCAAGAAGGCTCTCTATGACGCGGCCGTCGCGCGCGAATCGGCCTTTCGACGGGCTGAATCGGCCTTTCGACAGGGCTGAACCGGCCTTTCGACGGGGCTGAACCGGCCTTTCGACGGGGCTGAACCGGCCTGTCGACGGGAGGAGGCGCGAGTCGGACCAGCGTGAGAAATAACGTCGTCGACCTAGGCCAGCACCGGCCGGGGGGTCTGGGCGAGCACCAGCGCCAGGGCCCGCGAGGAGTGCCCCGGCCCCCCGGGCCCACACGGAAGGCGGGAGCGCTCGCCGACGCCCCCCATGCGCCTGAGTCAAGCAATAGGTGACCTCGGGCGCCATGAGACCGTCGTCTTGTCCGCGAGGGACACCATCTCCGCGGCAACCCCGACTTCGTCCAACCCGGTCACCTCCGCACGGGTCCGTCACGGGTACACCGGTTTGCCACGTCGACACCGGTCCGGACGGGTGCATCGGTGACGAAGAGGTGTCGGGTGCGGGCCCGGTGTTTCGGCCACCGCGACTACCCGGCCGTGCTCAGCACGCAAGCCCCGGTCCAGGTCCTCGCCTGCTCAAGTGTCGTCATCACCCTGGAAGGGCCGCACCTCCACCGGGCCCTCGCACGCGGCCGAGCCCTTGCGCGCCCACTCCAGTGCCTCCTCGAGGTTCGTCGCCTCGATGACCCAGAAGCCGCCCATCTGCTCCTTGCTCTCGGCATACGGCCCGCCGGTGATCACCGGCTCGCCCTTGCTCGCATCGACCACCGTGGCGGTCGTGATCGGGTGTAGGCCGCCGGCGAAGACCCACGATCCCGCGCCCTGGAGCTCCTCGTTGAAGGCGCCGACCTGGGCGAACATGCGGTCCATGTCCTCGGGGCTGGTCTGCGGGAAGTTCAGGTCGTCGTGCCAGACGGACAGTAGGTACTGAGCCATGGCAGTTTCTCCTCGGTTGAGTCGTGCGGTCGGCCGCCGCCGGGCGGCGGGGCCAGGTCTTTCGGCGTATGCCGCATCCTCACCATCCACGAACCACCCTCGCCCGAAAGGACAGCTCGCACAAAATTCCCTTGCGACAAATCGCCCTCGGCGCGATTAGGCCCCTCCTTCCCTCGTGCCTCAGGCTTGCCGTATGCCGTCCGCCCGCCCCGAGCCCGCCCGAACCCTCGCGCGGGCGACCACGCCACGGGGCGACATCGCGCTCCGGTGCCGCGAGACGCAAGGGGGAGGAACGGCATACGAGCTGATCGTGGGCGGGGTCTTCGCGATGGACACGGTCGACGTCTCCACCGAGGTCGAGCTGGCGCGCTTGGGCCTCGCCGCGTGCGCGCAGCCGCGCCGCGTGCTCGTCGGCGGCCTCGGCCTCGGCTTCACTGCGCGTGCCGTCCTCGAAGACCCGCGGGTGGCAGACGTCGTGATCGCCGAGATCGAGCCGGCCCTCGTCGGCTGGGCCCGCGACGGGCTCGTCCCGACCCTGACCGGGGTCGTCGGCGATCCGCGCGTGCGCCTGCATACCGGCGATGTGGCCGACCTCCTGACCGGTGACGAGACCTTCGACGTCATCCTGCTGGACGTCGACAATGGGCCGTCCTTCCTTGTCCACCAGGACAATTCGAGCCTGTATGCCGATCCCACCCTCGCGCGTGCGCTCGCCCAGCTGGCCCCCGGTGGGGCGCTAGCGATCTGGGCGGCGCAGCCGGAACCCGGCCTCCTGGCCCGCCTCGCTGCCCTGGCCGATCGTCTCGGCGGCCTCGAGGTCCGCGAGATCGCCAGGACGGTCGAGCGTGAGGGACGGACGCTGACCTACGCGACCTACCAGGCCCTCGCGGCAGGCTGAGGCCGCGCGCCGCAGGTCGGAAAAGAAATCCGGCCGCGCTGTCGATTGCGGCCACCCGCGCCCGTCATGGTGGTGAGGACGCGCCCGCGACCTGCCACGAAGACCCGATCACGGAGGATCCGATGAGTCGTTACCTGATGTTGCTGCCCGCCCCCGAGGAGGAGTGGGCGCAACTGCCCGCCGAGGACCATGCCAAGGGGGCCGAAGCCCACCGCCTGTTCAACCAGCGCCTGGGCGCGGGCGGCCACCGGGTGATCGTCGCCGGACCGCTGACCCCATCCGCCGAGGCGATATCGATGCGCCCCGACGGCAGCGGAGGCACCCTGATCACCGACGGCCCGTTCACCGAGTCCCGCGAGCAGATCGTCGGCTTCTATCTGATCGAGAGCGCTGACGAGGTGGGCCTGCGCGAGATCTGCGCGGGCCTGGCGAGCACTGGCGATCTGATCGAACTGCGCCGCCTGGTGGAGGACTGAGCCATGACCACACCGCAGAGGTCGATGACCACGGCAGGCCCCGAGCAGTACGCCATCCTCATCATCGGCGACGCGGACCGGTGGTGGACCACGATGAGCCAGGAGGAACGCAGCGCCGGCTACGCGACCTACGGGCGCTTCGCGCAGTCGCTCGCGGCCCGCGGGCACCGCGTGCTCGGCGGCGCCGAACTGCACCGCACCAGCGAGGCCCGCACCGTTCGCGCCGGAGGATCCGTCAGCGACGGCCCGTTCGCTGAGACAGCGGAGCACGTCGGTGGCTTCTTCCACGTCGAGACCCGTGACTACGACGATCTGCTCGATTGCTGCGGGATCCTGGCCGAACTCGGCGACGGCATCGAGGTGCGCCGTGTCGTGCGCGAAGACGAGCGCGTCCGATGAAGCGCTACGTCTTCCTGCTCGGCACCCGCATGGGCGAGTGGGAGCAGCTGACGCCCGCCGAGCAGGACGAGGTCTATGCCGCCCACGAACGCTTCCACGCCTGGACCGACGAGCGCGGCTACCGGCGGATCTCGGGGGCCCCGCTGGAGGAGACGCCGATGGCGACGACGGTCCGGCACATCGACGGTCGGCGGGAGGTGAGCGACGGGCCGTTCGTGGAGACAACGGAGATCGTGGTCGGCTATTACGACGTCGAACTTCCCGATCTGGACGCCGCCATCGAGGCTGCCGCCCTGCTGCCGCACCGGTATGCCGTCGAGATCCGCCCCGTCGAGGACCTCTCCGGCTCATGAGCCTGCGTCACCCCGTCGAGAGCGCAATTTTCACCTCGAAATGCGAAATCGACTCCTCGCGAGGACGAATGCGGCGCCGCGGCACGCCCGCCGATCGCGGCCGGCTCAGATGTTCATCCGAGGAGGCCGTATGACGTCGGGTGACGGCGGGCGGCATCGCTGCGGCGAGTGCGGATCGGCGAGCCCTGCCGCCTCGGGAAGCGACCCGAACGACGACGCCCTGACCCGGGTGGTGCGCGAGGAGTGGGGCCGCCTGCTCGCCCTACTCATCGCGCACTCCCGGCGCCTCGATCTGGCCGAGGACGCGCTGGCCGACGCCGTCGAGGCCGCCGCCCGGACTTGGCCGCGCGACGGCGTGCCGGCGAACCCGGCGGCCTGGCTGCATACGAGTGCCCGGCGCGTCCTGATCGATCGGCTGCGCACGGAGGCGACGGCGGCGCGCAAAGCCCCGCTGCTCCTGATCGAGCAGCGCGACCGACCCCAGGAGGGCGTGATGATCGACGACGGCAGCGCGGTCGACGACGACACCCTGCGACTGGTCCTCATGTGCACTCACCCGGCACTGGCGCCGGACGTGGCCGCCGCCCTCGCGTTGCGGCTGGTCATCGGCTTGCCGACGGGGGAGATCGCGCGGCTTTTCCTCGTCGGCGAGCCGACGATGGCCGCCCGGATCACGCGCGGGAAGAAGAAGATCGTCGCCGCCGGCATCCCCTTCGCCATCCCCGCGCTCGATGACCTGCCCGAGCGCCTCGACACCGTGGCCCAGGTCGCCTTCATTGCGTTCACCGCCGGGTATGCCGCCGGCTCCGGCCCCGATCTGATGCGCACCGAACTCGCCGGCGAGGCGATCCACCTCGTCCGGGTCGTGCGGTCCCTCGTGCCGGCCAATAGCACTCTCGATGGCCTGCTCGCTCTGATGCTCCTGCAGCACTCACGCAGAGACGCCCGGCTGGATGCGGACGGCGAGATCGTTCTGCTGCCCGATCAAGACCGCAACCGCTGGCACCACAGCGAGATCTCTGAAGCCATCAACCTCCTCGACGCCATCTCCGCCGCGCCCGCGGACGCCTTCCGCCTCCAGGCGCTCATCGCTGCCGAGCACGCTCTCGCCCCGACCTCCGTAGCCACCCGCTGGGACCGGATCGTCGCGCACTATGACGCCCTCCTGATCGCCTTTCCCTCGCCGGCCGCCCGGCTGGCGCGGGCGGTAGCGCTCGCCGAGGCGGCAGGACCCGAGGAGGGACTCGCCGCGATCGCCGATCTCGACGCCGGCGACCTGCCCGGCCACCGCCTCCCCGCGGTCCGTGCGGAGCTGCTGGCCCGTTGTGGACGGCGCTCATCCGCTCTGGCGGCTTTCGATGCAGCGCTCGCGCTGTGCCACAACGAGGCGGAGCACCGCCACCTGATGCAGCGCCGCGCGCAGACCGCTGGCTCTTCCCCAGGCGCGTGACCATTGGCTATGTTTAAGACGTGAACGCAGAGAGCGCCGCACCTGGCTCGCAAAGCTCGCTGCGCGAACGCAATCGCTTCCGGGTCCTCGATGCGCTGACCCGGCTCGGCGCGCTGACCCAGATCGAGATCGCCGAACAGACCGGCCTTAGCCCGGCGACGGTGTCCAATGTCGTCAAGGAGCTCGGCAGCGCGGGAGTCGTCGAGCTGACCCCGAGTGTCCGCAACGGACGACGCGCTGTGAGTGTCTCGCTGGCGACGCCCGACGGCATCCTCGGGGCCATCGTCTTCGGAGACCGCGACGTGCGGGCCGCGGTGGCCGGCACCCCGGACCGGGTCGTCGCGAGCAGTCGTATGCCGCTGCCCGCCGAGCACGCCGCCGACGAGGGCCTGGAGCGAGGAGCGACGTTGCTCTTCGACCTGGTCGAACGGTCTGGTCACAGTCCCCCCGAACTCGTTGCTGTCGGCCTCGGCGTTCCCGCCCCAATCGATACCGTCTCGGGGCAGATCGGTGCCGCTGGCATCCTGCCCGGTTGGCGCGGGATCGAGATCGCGGATGCGGCTGCGGCCTCCCTCAAGGCCCCCGTTCTCCTCGACAACACGGCAAATCTCGCCACGCTTGGTGAAATGAATTCCGGTGCGCTGCAAGGAATCTCTGATGCCGTGCATGTCAAGATGTCCTATGGCGTGGGGGCCGGCCTGGTCGTCAACGGGCAACTCGTGCGCGGCAGTGCCGGCACCGCCGGCGAGATCGGCCATATCTCCATCGACGACAAGGGCGCCGTGTGCCGCTGCGGCAACCGCGGGTGCCTGGACACGGTTGTCGGCTCCGCCGCGATCCTGGAGGCTCTGCGCCCGTCGCATGGGATGCTCACGCTGCGCGATGTGATCAGCAAGGCCCTGGCCGGGGACCCCGGGTGCCGACGCGTGCTCGCGGATGCGGGGGAGTCACTCGGCCTCGCGTTGTCCGCCGTTGTCAATCTGCTCAACCCAGAGGTGATCTCGATCGGGGGACAGATGGCCCGCCTGGGTCCGCTTCTCATCGACCCGGTCCGGCGCGCCATCGAACGCCGTGCCCTGCCCAGCGCCGCCTCGTCGGTCTTTGTGCGCGCAGGGGACCTCGGCGAAGAGTCCGACGTCGTCGGTGCCCTGGTGCTGGCCAGAGAGGTCCAGGACAACGCTCAGCGGGCCGCGTTGGCAGTCACCTGAGGGTCTCGGCAGTCCCGCAGCAAAAAATATTGACTTCAAGTCTTGACTTCAAGGTATGAACCCGGATTCAATGACTTCCGGGCTGCGGCGCTCGACCGCAGCAGGACAAGGAAGTCAGGAGTCACAACGCAATGACCGCCATCCGTGCGACGCGCACGTCGTTCGCCATCCTCGCCGCCGGCTTGACCGCGACGGCACTGACCGCTTGCGGCACCAATAGCGGCACCTCCACGACCAGCGCCGCCGGGGGCGCCTCATCGTCGGCAGGCACGACGTCAGCCGCAACCGACACCGCCAGCCCCGGCGGCGGCTCCGCTGCGGGAGGAAAGATCGCCCTGCTGCTGCCTGAGTCCAAGACCACCCGATACGAGTCCTTCGACCGGCCGCTCTTCGAAGCGGCCGTCAAGGCCGACTGCGCCGACTGCGAGGTCCTCTACTCCAACGCCGACCAGGACGCGGCCAAGCAGCAGCAGCAGGCCGAGGCGGCTCTGACCCAGGGCGCCAAGGTGCTAGTCCTCGATGCGGTTGACGGCAAGTCGGCACAGACCATCGTCGCCAACGCCAAGAGCCAGGGTGTCAAGGTCATCGCCTATGACCGCTTCGTGGCCGGCAGCGACTACTACATCTCCTTCGACAACAAGAAGGTCGGCGAGTTGCAGGGCACCGGCCTGGTCGACGCCCTCAAGGCAGCCGGCAAGACCAGCGGCGACATCGTGATGATCAACGGTTCTCCGACGGACGCCAACGCGGCCGACTTCAAGGCGGGCGCGCACAGCGTGCTGGATAAGTCGGGCTACAAGATCGCTGCCGAATACGACACCCCCGACTGGAGCCCGGACAAGGCGCAGGCGTGGATGGAATCGCAGTTGTCGGCCGTCAAGTCGGGCCTGGTGGGCGTCTATGCCGCCAATGACGGCACCGCTGGTGGCGCGATCGCCGCCCTCAAGGGTGGCGGTGTCAGCCCGCTGCCTCCGGTCACTGGCCAGGACGCCGAGATCGCTGCGATCCAGCGGATTCTCGCCGGCGACCAGGCATTGACGATCTACAAGGCCATCAAGCCCGAGGCCGAGGGCGCCGCCCAGGCCGCGATCGCTCTCGCCACCGGCCAGACCCCGGCCACGTCCGGGGACAAGGAAGGCGTGCCGGCGACCTTGCTCGAGCCCATTGTCGTGACCAAGGACAACATCATGGACACGATCATCAAGGACGGCTTCTACAAGGCCGCTGACATCTGCACCGGTGACTACGCGTCCGCGTGCACCGCTGCCGGGATCAAGTAGGTCCGTCCCCGATCCCGCCGAGCAGCAACCCTCCAACGAAGTGAGTCACCGATGACCACCACCTCTCCGGCTCAGCCGGTCTTGTCGATGACGGGTATCTCCAAGCGCTTCGGCGCCGTGCAGGCCCTCAAAGACATCGACTTCGACGTCCGCCCCGGAGAGGTGGTGGCCTTGGTCGGCGACAATGGCGCTGGCAAGTCCACTCTCGTCAAGGCGATCGCCGGGGTCTACCAACCCGACGAAGGACACGTCACCTTCGACGGCGCGAACGTGACGATCTCCTCGCCCGCCGAGGCCCAGCGGCTCGGTATCGCGACCGTCTTCCAGGACCTCGCCCTGTGCGACAACCTCGACGTCGTCGCCAATCTCTTCCTCGGCAGCGAGGTCACCTCGACCGGCATGCTCGACGAAGTCGCCATGGAGAAGGAGTCCTGGCGGTTGCTGCGCGAGTTGTCGGCCAAGATCCCCAGCGTCCGGATTCCGATCGCCAGCCTCTCCGGTGGCCAGCGCCAGACGGTCGCCATCGCCCGGTCGCTGCTGGGCAAGCCCAAGGTGGTCATGCTCGACGAGCCGACGGCAGCTCTTGGCGTCGCACAGACGGCCGAGGTGCTCAATCTGGTCGAGCGGCTGCGCGAGAACGGCCTCGGCGTCATCCTCATTTCTCACAATATGTCCGACGTGATGGCGGTGGCCGACCGGGTCGTCGTCCTCCGGCTCGGTCGCAACAATGGCGAGTTCCGGGTGGCCGAGACCACCAGCCAGGAAATCATCGCTGCCATCACCGGCGCCACCACGAATGCCGTCTCCGAGCGCGCTGCGCGCCGGGACGCTGTGCCCGCGGCGCACCTGACCGACGACCAGGACCACGCCACTCAGGAGCACCAGTGAGCACCCCACCCACCACCACCGACCCGACGATGGCTATCCCCGCCGACCGCCAGGACGAGCGCTTCCTCGCCGACGAGGGCCTGGCCGGGTGGGTCAAGGGATCAATCTCGAGGCTGCGCTCCGGAGACCTCGGCTCACTCCCGGTCGTCATCGGCCTGATCCTGATCTGGGGAGTCTTCTTCGTCCTCAACGACGCCTTCCTCTCCAGCCGCAACCTGGTCAACCTCACCTTGCAGATGGTCCCGACCGGCACCATCGCCATCGGTGTGGTCCTCGTCCTGCTTCTCGGCGAGATCGACCTCTCCGTCGGATCTGTCAGCGGCCTGTCCGGCGCCGTCCTCGCCGTTGGTTTTGTCAACCACGGCTGGACGTCCGGTATGGCGGTGGGGCTGGCACTGTTGGTCGGCGTCGCCATCGGCGTGATCTACGGTCTGCTGTTCAACCGCTACGGCGTGCCCAGCTTCGTCATCACCTTGGCTGGCTTGCTCGCCGTCCTCGGCCTGCAGATCAAGGTGCTCGGCAAGGACGGCACCATCAACCTCGCCTTCACCTCCGACATCGTCCAGTTCGCCAGCCAGAAGTTCGTCCCGGACGCCGTCGCCTATGCCCTCGTCCTGCTCGCTGTCGGTGCCGCGTTCCTCGCCAAGCTCGCGCAGGGCCGCCGGCGTGCTGCGGCCGGGCTCTCGGCTGTGCCCCCGTCCGTCGTCCTCGTCCGCACGGGACTGCTCGGCCTGATTCTGCTGCTTGCTGTTTACATCCTCGGCCGGGACCGCGGAGTCAGCTATATGGTCCTGACGTTCATCGCCCTCGTCGTGCTCACCGACCTGCTGGTCCGTCGCACCCGGTGGGGCCGCTCGGTGATGGCGGTCGGTGGCAATGTCGAGGCCGCCCGCCGCGCTGGCATCAATGTCAAACGCATCTATCTGACCGTCTTCGCGTTGAGTTCCTTCTTCGCGGCCCTCGGTGGGATCTTCGCGGCCGCGCGTCTGGCATCCGTCAGCCAGAGCAGCGGCGGCGCCGATACCAACCTCAACGCCATCGCAGCGGCCGTGATCGGTGGCACGAGCCTCTTCGGCGGGCGGGGGTCGGCCTACTCGGCCCTGCTCGGCATCCTCGTCATCCAGTCCATCTCCAACGGCCTCGGCCTGCTCTCGCTGGACACCAGCTACAGGTTCATGGTGACCGGCGGCGTGCTGCTGCTCGCTGTGATCATCGACAGCCTCTCGCGTCGCAGCCGGGCGGCGCACGGGCGCGCCTGACCGGCATACGGACTCCGTCCGGGGCGGGGTGGCCAGGCGGCGCCCACCCCGGATCGGCGTTTTGGGAGTGCTCGGCACGCCGCTCGGTGACAAATCGGTGAAATCTCACACCGCCTGCCGGCGACCCTGCGCGCGCGGTGTCGGTGCGGCACGATAGTTTGCCCAGGTGGCAACCTCGACCCTCCCCGTAGCGAAACCGGCCGTGCGGTCATCGATCGGCCTGAAGATCCTGATGGCCGTGACCGGCCTGATCTTCCTCGGCTATGTCGCCCTGCACGCCTACGGCAACCTGATGGTGCTTGGGGGTGCCGAGAAGTTCAACACCTACGCCCATCACCTGCGCACCATCGGGATGCCGATGCTTCCGTATGGCGGCCTGCTCTGGATCGTGCGCGTCGTGCTGATCGGGAGCTTGGCGCTGCATGCCTACTCGGCGTTCACGCTGTGGAGCCGCGCCAATGGCGCCCGCAGCACCCGGTATGCCGTGAAGAAGGCCGCGGCTTCCAGTCTCGCCTCCCGCACCATGCGGTATGGCGGCGTGGCCCTGCTGCTCTTCGTGATCTTCCACATCCTGCACCTGACCACTCACACCATCCACCCGCAGGGCAAGGTCCCCTCGCCCTACGAGAATGTCGTCGGCAGCTTCGAGATCTGGTGGGTGACGCTGATCTACGTCCTGGCCGTCACCGCCTTGGCGTTCCACCTCTTCCACGGGGTGTGGAGCGCGTCGCAAACGCTCGGGCTTACCTCCTCAGCCGCCGCGCGCACTCGGGCCAAGGCGATCTCGCACGCCGTCGGCGGGCTGATCTGGCTTGCCTTCCTCATTCCGCCGATGTCGATCCTCTTCGGGATCGTGAAGAAGTGAGTGATATGACCGACCTGATGACCCCCGAAGGCGTCGACGCCGACTACTACCGCGTGGGCGAAGAGATCGCGGATACCAAGGCCCCGGCCGGCCCGATCGCCGCGAAGTGGACCTCGCGCAAGTTCGACGCCGCCCTCGTCAACCCGGCCAACCGGCGCAAGCTGTCGGTCATCATCGTCGGCACCGGCCTGGCCGGCGGCGCGGCGGCCGCCACCCTCGGCGAGGCCGGCTACCACGTGAAGTCCTTCTGCTACCAGGACTCCCCGCGCCGCGCCCACTCCATCGCCGCCCAGGGCGGCATCAACGCGGCCAAGAACTACAAGGAGGACGGCGACTCGATCTATCGCCTCTTCTACGACACCGTCAAGGGTGGCGACTACCGCTCCCGCGAGACCAACGTCTATCGCCTGGCCGAGGTCAGCGCCAACATTATCGACCAGTGCGTCGCAGCCGGCGTGCCCTTCGCACGCGAATACGGCGGCCTGCTGGACAACCGCTCCTTCGGTGGCGTGCAGGTCTCGCGGACCTTCTACGCCCGCGGTCAGACCGGGCAGCAGTTGTTGATCGGCGTCTACCAGGCCCTGGAGCGGCAGGTCGCCGCGGGCACGGTCGAGATGTACACCCGCCACGAGATGCTCGAGCTGATCGTCGAGGACGGCCGCGCCCGCGGCATCATCGCCCGCGACCTGGTGACCGGCGAGATCGAGACCCACCTCGCCGACGCCGTCGTCCTCGGCTCCGGTGGCTACGGCAATGTCTTCTTCCTCTCCACCAACGCCATGGGTTCCAATGTCACGGCCGGATGGCGGGCGCACCGTAAGGGCGCCTATTTCGCCAACCCGTGCTACACCCAGATCCACCCGACCTGCATCCCGGTGTCCGGCGACCACCAGTCCAAGCTGACCTTGATGTCCGAGTCGCTGCGCAATGACGGGCGCATCTGGGTGCCCAAGCGCCGCGAGGACTGCGAGAAGGACCCGCGCACCATCCCCGAGCAGGACCGCGACTACTACCTGGAGCGGATCTACCCCGCCTTCGGCAACCTGGTGCCGCGCGATATCGCCTCGCGCCAGGCCAAGAACATGTGCGACGAGGGCCGCGGCGTCGGCCCGCTGGTCGGTGACTTCCGGCGCGGTGTCTATCTCGACTTCGCCGACGCGATCGCCCGCCTGGGGCGCCCGGCGGTGGAAGCGAAATACGGCAATCTCTTCGATATGTATGCCCGCATCACGGGCGAGAATCCGTATGAGACGCCGATGCGGATCTACCCCGCCGTCCACTACACGATGGGCGGGCTGTGGGTCGATTACGACCTGTCCTCGAATATCCCCGGGCTCTTCGTCACCGGTGAGGCCAACTTCTCCGACCACGGCGCCAACCGCCTCGGGGCGAGCGCGCTGATGCAGGGTCTGGCGGACGGCTACTTCGTGCTGCCCAACACCATCCGCGACTACCTCGCCAAGGGGCCTTACCCCAAGCTGGACGCGGATTCCCCGGCGGTCGCCGAAGCCCGGCGCTCGGTTGAGGAGCGCACCCAGCGGCTGCTCGCGATCAATGGCGAGCGGTCCGTCGACTCCTTCCACAAGGAACTCGGCCACATCATGTGGGAGTACTGCGGGATGGAGCGCACCGAGACCGGTCTGATGAAGGCCATCGACCTGATCCGGTCGCTCCGCGCCGAGTTCTGGCGCAATGTCCGGGTGCTCGGGTCGGCCGACACGCTCAACCAGAGCCTGGAGAAGGCGGGCCGGGTCGCCGACTTCCTCGAGCTCGGTGAGCTGATGTGCATCGACGCGCTGCACCGCCGCGAATCCTGCGGTGGCCACTTCCGCGCGGAGAGCCAGACCGAGGACGGCGAGGCGTTGCGGCACGACGACCAGTTCCTCTATGTCGCCGGCTGGGAGTATGCCGGCTCCGGTGACGAGGGCGGTATGGCCGCGCCCATCCTCCACAAGGAACCGCTCGTCTACGACGCCATCGCCCTGAAGCAGCGCAGCTACAAATAGCCCACAGGGGGCTCCGCCCCCCGACCCCCCCCAACGACACGAACCATCCCCACGGCAAGGACATCTGACGTGAATCTCACCCTGAAGATCTGGCGCCAGGACGGCCCCCGGGCTCGCGGCGAGCTGGTGACCTACCAGGTCAACGACATCTCGCCCGATATGTCCTTTCTGGAGATGCTCGATGTCCTCAACGAACGGCTCAACGCCGAGGGCGCCGAGCCGGTCGCCTTCGACAGCGACTGCCGCGAGGGCATCTGCGGCATGTGCGGCCTGATGATCTCCGGTGACGCGCACGGGCCCGAAAAGACCACCACGTGCCAGTTGCACATGCGCAGCTTCAAGGACGGCGAGACGATCACCATCGAGCCGTGGCGCGCCGATGCCTTCCCGATCATTCGCGATCTGGTCGTCGACCGCAGCGCCTTCGACCGGATCATCCAGGCGGGCGGGTTCATCTCGGTCAACACCGGCTCTGCGCCCGACGCGAACGCCACGCCCGTGCCGAAGCCGAAGGCGGACCGGGCCTTCATGGCCGCCGAGTGCATCGGCTGCGGTGCCTGTGTCGCGGCTTGCCCGAACGCTGCGGCGATGCTCTTCATGGGCGCCAAGATCACCCACCTCGGTGAGCTGCCCCAGGGGCAGCCGGAGCGGGCGATGCGTGTCCAGGCGATGGTTGCCCAGCACGACCAGGAAGGTTTCGGCGGGTGCACCAATATCGGTGAGTGCTCGGCGGCCTGCCCCAAGGGCATCCCCATGGACGTCATCAGCCAGCTCAACCACGACCTGCGCAGGGCCGGCAGCGGCAAGTTCTGAGCCGGGGCAGTTACCGTGTCCGTCATGACGGACGGGGAGCTGGAGCAGGTCGCCGATGAGGTCCGGGAGTTCTGGGATGTCGCGCGGGTCAAGGCCCGGCTGAACGATCTGGAGATCTACACCGGCGTCACGGGTCTCGGTGCCCTGCAGCCGCCGGCGTGGGCCTTCGGCGCCACCCCCGAACAGGCCGACGCGCTACTCGCGCTTGTGCTGGACGGCACCAAGACGGCGACCGCTGGCGCCCTGTGGGACTACGAGGCGCTGGAGGAGGAGGTGCCGCGCCCGGGAGACCTCGCGATCATCCTCGACGGCGCGGCCAAACCCCGGGCGTTGATCGGGATGACCGAGGTCGAGGTCGTGCCCTTCGACCAGGTCAGCGCCGAGCACGCCCACGCCGAAGGTGAGGGCGATCGCTCGCTGGACACCTGGCGCGCGATCCACCAGGCCTTCTTCACCGAGTATGCCGATCATGACCGGGGCTTCGCCGCCGACATGCCGGTCGTCTGCGAAAGCTTCCGCCTTCTCTACCCGACCCCGCGCAACGCCTGACCGCCCCGGTCGAAAGTCCGGTTCAGCCCCGTCGAAAGGCCGGTTCAGGCCCGTCGAAAGGCCGGTTCCGCATGCGCAGAGAGTCACCCAATGTCTCGACGGGACGTCCGTCAGGATAGGCCGAGATCAAGCAGAGGGCGCGCTGGTCACGCGGACGGCGGCCGCCGGCATACGGGCTCCGAGAGCGGCGATCAAGGCGGCACCTGCGCCCGCGACCGCGACCATGACAATCCACACACTGAACCGGTCGTGCGCCAGCAGACCGAGGAGCAGCACGGGCGCCGCGATATTGGCGGCATTCCAGGACAGCTGATAGGCGGCCAGACAGCGCCCGCGCAGGGCCTCGGGCGCCGCCTCGACCGCCACCGTGGACAGGGGCGGCCCGCCGAGCACTTCGCCCAATGTGTAGATCGCGACGGCCAGAAAGATCCCCGCCGTGGCGGCGTGCAGTGACAACCACCCGCACGCCGCGAGCGCGGCGAAACCCACGGCATACAGCCCCTGTCCGAGCGCAATGACGCGGAAGCGGCGATGGCCATCCATCGCGCGCACGATGAGTCCCTGACCGAAGCCGACCAGCACGGTGTTGACCGTGAGCAGTGCACCGCTGACCCAGCCGGCCAGGCCCAGGGTGGTCACCGCATACACGGGCATGGCGACGATGAGCGAGATCGTGCACAGGGCATAGGCGCAGTTCGTCACGATGAGCACCAGATAGGGCCGATCGCGCACGACGGCGCCCCACGATCCGGCGAGCCTGTCGGAAGCCGCGACCGCGCCAGCCGCGCCGTCGGCAGCTGCGTCCCCGACGGGGGCATCGGCGATAATCCGATGCCCGGCCCGGACGCGTAGCAGCACCAGGAAGGCGAGCACATAGCTGGCCGCATTCGCCA
Organism: Nostocoides sp.; assembly: GCF_035343835.1. Classification (NCBI taxonomy): domain Bacteria; kingdom Bacillati; phylum Actinomycetota; class Actinomycetes; order Micrococcales; family Intrasporangiaceae; genus Nostocoides; species Nostocoides sp. The sequence continues at coordinate 19,510 of NZ_DAOQZV010000008.1, forward strand.
GGACTAACGCCCGGAACGCACCCGCCGTCCCGATCTGCAACACCGCGCTCGCGACGACCCCGCCGAGCGCGAAGCCGATATTGCGCAACGCCCCGAGGAAGCCGAACCAGACCTCGCGCTCGCCCTCGTCGGTGGCCGCGGCGACCATGGGGGAGTAAGAACTCCAGAAGGCGCTCTGGCCGATCGCGGCCACCGCGCCGACGAGCGCGATCGCGACGGCGCTCTGCGCCAGCACATAGGCGCCGTATCCGACCGCCTGGATCAGGTTCGACGCGAGCAGCACGGTCCGGGCGCCGAAGCGGTCCACGAGATCACCCGAGACCAGGATGAAGGGAATCGCGATCGCCCCGGCGACGCCGAGAGCCAGCCCGACATCGGCCATCGGCACGTCAGTGGTGCGCAGGAAGAACAGGATCGAGACCGGCATGAAGACCCCACTGCCGAGCGCGTCGATGCCGATGCCGGTGACGAGAGCCAGGTGCGCCGACGCATCCGGAAATCCGAGGCGGCGCAGCACCCCGAGATTGTGTCAGGGCGCGCCGACCGCCTACGACCGATTTCCCCCGCGGTGAGCGCGATCAGAGCCAGGACAGGTGCGACTTCAACAGTGCATAGCCGACGAAGGAGACGATGTCGAGGATCGTATGTGCGATCACCAGCGGCAGCACGCGTCGCGTGCGCGTGTAGACGGCCCCGAAGACCAGGCCCATCACCAGATTGCCCACGAAGCCGCCGAACCCTTGATAGAGGTGGTAGGCGCCCCGGATCACGGCCGACGCCACGATCCCGAGCGCCGGACTCCACCCCGCCTGCCGCCAGCGGGTCAACAGATAGCCGACCATGACGACCTCTTCGAGGATGGCGTTCTGCGCGGCAGCCAGGACGAGCACCGGGATCGTCCACCAGTGGTCGGCGAGATTGGCCGCCGCGATGCTCGTGTTGACGCCGAGAGCGCGAGCGGCGAGATACAGCCCGAGGCCCGGTATGCCGATCACCCCGGCGAGCGCGGCGCCCATCAGCAGATCGCGCGCCGGCTGGCGCGCGTCGAGCCCGATCAGGGCGGGCGCGGCCGGGTCGTCGCGGCGCATCAGGTGCAGCGCCAGCAGCGCCGGCACCACGCCCAGCCCGATGGGTACCAGCTGATAGGCCAGATCGAGCCAGGGCCGGTCCGGGGTGATCGAGGAGTTCATGGTGGTCGTCTGCGCGCTGAGCGCGACCTGCTTGGTGAGCTTGTCGATCAGGCTCAGCAGCGACCACAGGGCCGACGCGCCGAGCGAGACCCCCAGCACCAGCCAGGTCTCACGCACCAGGGTGGGACGAGCAAGCCCGGTCCGCGGAAGCGGACCGGGCGGCAAGTGGCGGGCAAACGGCATACGGGCAAGTGTGCCCGCGGTTGCTGAAGCCCCGCTGGACGCCGACGACCGGCGCGGCCGGATCAGTGGCCGAGGACGAGGTGGCGGTAGTAGGTCGGGACGGACTCTTGCCGACGCCCGCGAAGCGTGTGGTTGCGGACGACGGCTTCGCCGCCGAGGGCAAGAACGGAAGCAGCGAGAAGCGCGCCGGCGATGCCGATGACAACGGTGAAGAAGGTGACGACGGCGGCGAGGGAGGTCATGAGGCCCATGTGAAGCACTCCTTTGAGTGAACTACAGATGTAGTGGTTCTGACAGATCAAGACACTACACCTGTAGTTGCACAGAGTGCAAATCACGATGGCCAGGCGGGCTGCGTGACCCGCGCCACGCGCGCGACAATGGCCGCATGCCGCTCACCGCCCCCGCCGATAACGTCGAAATCGCGCGAGCGACCGGGCGGCGCAAGGATCTCCTCGACGCAGCGGTGTGCGTCGTCAGCCGTGGTGGCCTGCGTGCGTTGACCCACCGGGCGGTCGACGCCGAGGCGGGCGTGCCCGAAGGGTCGACCAGCACCTCCTATCGCACCCGGATCGCCCTGCTCACCGCGTTGACGGCACACGTGTCGTGGTTGCTCGCCGATCGCATCGAGGCGACCGCGACGCGCGTCGAAGCCTTCGACGAAGAAGACGATGCCCTGCGTCAGCGGCTGATCATCGACGAGGTCGTCCGTCTGCTCGTCGGCCATGTCACCGAGACCGAGTTGGTCGCCGTCCAGGCCGAGCTGGCGTTGGAGAGCGTGCGCACGCCGGAGCTGATGGCGATGTTCGGATTGTGGCGGGTGCGCCTGGTGGCTCTCGTGGAAGGTATTGCGGTCCACGTCTCGCGCCGGCACGCGGCCGAACGCGCCGAGGTCACCGTCGCGGCCTTCCAAGGGGTGCTCCTCAGTTCTCTGCCCCTGCCGAGGTCCGAACGCGCGGCCTATGTCGAGCGCGCAACGCGCCAGTTGATCGACTTGCTCGCCGCCTGAGCGAGAGGGGTGGGAGCCGGGCCACGCGCAGCGACGCTAAGGCGTGGCGAGGACGATCCGGCGTTGTGACGCCGAACGGGTGTCAGGCGTAGGTGACGCCGGCGTCGTCCAGGCGCTGCCGGCGGTTCTTGCGCCAGCGGTGCACCTTGCGCCAGAGCCAGAATAAGAGTCCGAAAAGGATGGCGAGCGCCACGATCACCAGGATCGGGATGAAGATCGCGATCAGGGACAGGCCGATCGAAGCGCCGTCCTCCATGGTGGAGACGACGGGTGCACCCGCGCCGAGAGTTCCCGCATTGATCGCGGGTCTCGCCGCCATTTTCCCGGAGTGCACCAGTCCCGAGACGACGATGCCCAGCACGACACCGATCCATTGGTGCGACTGCATCCATGCCGAGTTGTCTAGGTCGCTCGCCGCGGTCGTCGCGGCGAAGATCAGCCCGCCCATGCTGGGCCGGATGAAGGTCTGGACGGTGTCGTTGATCGTGTCGATGGCCGGGATCTTGTCGAGCACCACCTCGCTGACCAAGAGCACCGCGCCGATGGCGATGGCCCAGGTGGATTCGATCCAGGCGAAGCTCGCGGGCAAGGAGATGATGTCGGTGAATCGCGCGAGCAGCGCGACGATCATGAACGGGATGTAGGCGTTCAACCCGGCGGCAGCCGAGAGACCCATCCCCGTCAGGGCGGCGATCATGGGGTGAGCGTAACTTTCTTCGACTCGGCACCGGCCGAGAACGAGCTGGCGCAGGATGCAACGTCCCTGATTGCCCGGCTAATCCCGGACACGCCGAAGGCCGGCACCCCTCAAGCTGGGGATGCCGGCCTTCGACGCACATGTCCGCGACGCCGTTGTCGCGGCCGATCGGCTTACTTGTACTCGAAGGCGTACGGGTAGTAGACCTTTTTGGTGCCGACCGGGCACTGCGCCTGGCTGTAGCCCGTGCCCTGGATGCGCCAGACGTCCTTCTTCATGAACGTCGCGCCGCTCGGTCGCTTGCACTTCACGACGGCCCGGAAGACCGTGCCGGGGATGGATGCCGGGCAGGTCACGCGAATACCGCGCGTGATGTACCGAACCGGGCAGCTGACTGCCGAGTTGGTGGCCGAGACGCCGCTCTCGGGAGCAGTGGTGCTCGCCGACGCGGACGTGGCCATCCCGATCCCCATCGAGCCGGCCAGGGCGGCGCCCGCAAGGGCTCCGGTGATGCGCTTCATGGTGTTCCCTCCTGTTGTGCAGCCGGGCA
>NZ_DAOQZV010000008.1:23238-28323 GCF_035343835.1 Nostocoides sp.
AATTTTTCAACCCCTGACTGCCGTATGCCGTGTTCCGCCGGCCCCGCGGCCACGCCGCCGAAACGCGCATCGGCCACGCTCGGGCCTCCATACACTTGCCGCATGACCAAAGTCCTCGCCGCTGTCGCGTGGCCGTATGCCAACGGTCCGCGCCACCTGGGCCATGTCGCCGGTTTCGGCGTGCCCTCCGACGTCTTCGCGCGCTACATGCGGATGGCCGGTCACGAAGTGCTGATGGTCAGCGGCTCGGACGAGCACGGCACCCCGATCCTCGTCCTCGCTGACAAGGAGGGCGTCACGGCCCGCGAACTGGTCGACAAGAACCACGCGATCATCGCCCATGAGTTGGCGGATCTCGGCTGCTCCTACGACCTCTACACCCGAACCACAACGGTCAACCACTATGCCGTTGCGCAAGAACTGTTTTCGCAGGTGTGGACGAACGGCTACATGATCGAGCGCACCCAAAAGGGCGCGATCTCGCCGAGCACCGGCCGCACCCTGCCCGACCGCTATATCGAGGGCACCTGCCCGATCTGCGGCTACGGCGAGGCCCGCGGCGACCAGTGCGACAACTGCGGCAACCAGCTCGAGCCCGAGGATCTGATCAATCCGAGGTCCAAGATCAACGGCGAGACACCGGATTTCATCGAGACTCAGCACTTCTTCCTCGACCTGCCGGCCCTCGCCGACGCGCTTCGGGCTTATCTCGGAGAGCGCGAAGCCTCGGGCACCTGGCGCCCCAATGTCATCAAGTTCAGCCTGAACATCCTCGACGACATCAAGCCCCGCGCCATGACCCGCGACATTGACTGGGGCATCCCCGTGCCCCTCGACGGCTGGCGCGACCTGCCCACCAAGAAGCTTTATGTCTGGTTCGACGCGGTGATCGGCTATCTGTCGGCGTCGATCGAATGGGCAAGGCGCACCGGCGATCCCGAGCGCTGGCGCGAGTGGTGGAACGACCCCAGTGCCCTGTCTTACTACTTCATGGGCAAGGACAACATCACCTTTCACTCCCAGATCTGGCCGGCCGAGTTGCTCGGCTATATGGGCAAGGGGGACCGGGGCGGCGAGCCCGGGATGTACGGCGAACTCAACCTGCCCACCGAGGTCGTCAGCTCCGAATACCTGACGATGGAGTCCCAACAGTTCTCCACCAGCCGCGGGCACACGATCCTCGTGCGCGACGTCCTGACCCGCTATCAGCCGGACGCGCTGCGCTACTTCATCTGCGCCGCCGGGCCGGAGACCTCGGATGCGGACTTCACCTGGCGGGAGTTCGTGCAGCGCACCAACTCCGAACTCGTGGCCGGGTGGGGCAATCTGGTCAACCGGACCGCAACGATGATCCACAAGCAGTTCGGTGAGATCCCCGTATGCGGCCCGCTCGCCCCCGAGGACGAGGCGATCCTGGGTGCGGTGGCGGCCGGCTTCGACATCGTGGGTGGATTGTTGCGGCGCTCGCGGCTGCGGCAGGCGACGGCCGAGGCCATGAAGGTCGTCGGCGAGGTCAACGCCTATGTGTCGCGGACCGAGCCCTTCAAACTCAAGGGCGAGGACCAGCGCGAACGCCTCGGCACCATCCTGCACGTCCTGGCCCAGTGCGTCGCCGACTGCAACACCCTGCTCGCCCCGATGCTGCCGCACTCCAGCAACGCGGTGCATCGGGTCCTCGGACGGACCGGTGACTTCATGCCGATGCCGCAGGTCGTCGACGTCGCCGACCTCGACGACGGCCGGGCCTATCCGGTGATCACCGGCGACTACTCGGCGACGCCGCGCTGGGGCCGGGTCCCGGTCGTCCCGGGCACGCCGGTCGCCAAGCCGGGGCCGGTCTTCGTCAAGCTCGACGAGAGCGTCGTCGCCGAGGAACTCGACCGGATGGCGGGCTGACCTGCATGGCTCGCAGCGAACTGCCCCCGCGGCCGGACCCGCTGCCGATTGCGTTGGTGGACAACCACACTCACCTGGACTCGGTGCGCTCGGACGCGCCGGGACTGGAGGTCTCGGAGGCGATCGCGGCGGCCGCGGCCGTCGGCGTCGACCGGGTCGTGCAGATCGGGTGCGAGGTCGAGAGCGCCCGGTCAAGCGTCGTGATGGCGCACACTCATCCCCAGGTGCTGGCGGGCGTCGCGCTGCATCCCAACGAAGCGCCCCGGCTGGCGGCTCTCGGGGAGTTGGACGCGGCCTACGCGGTGATCGGCGCGTTGGCTCTCGACCCGCGGGTGCGCACCGTCGGCGAGACCGGGCTCGACTACTACCGCACCGGTCCCGAGGGCCGCGAGATCCAGCACGACGCCTTCCGCTGGCATATCGCGCTGGCCAAGGAACTGGACCTGCCCCTGCAGATCCACGACCGCGACGCGCATGAGGACGTGCTCGCGGTGCTCGATGAGGTGGGGGCGCCACGGCATACGGTCATGCACTGTTTCAGCGGGGACGCGCGCTTCGCGCGGGCGTGCGTCGAGCGCGGCTTCTTCCTCTCGTATGCCGGGCCGGTCACCTTCAAGAACAATCACGCCCTGCGCGACGCCGTCGCCGTCACGCCGCTGGAGCAACTGCTGATCGAGACCGATGCGCCCTATCTGACGCCGCATCCGTGGCGCGGGGCGGGCAACTCCTCCTACCTCCTGCCGGTCACGGCGCGGGTGGTGGCAGGCGTCGCCGGTGTCTCGGTGGTGGAGCTCGCGCAGGAGGTCTCGGCGACGGCCGAGCGGCTCTACGGCCCCTGGTAACGACCACCGTGGGGCGGCTTAGCACGCCTGTGACGGATGTTTCGTGAACAGCCGCCGGCCGTTATCGAAATTTGACCTTTCACCCAACACCCGGGCACTCTGGAGATGTTCGCCGAACTTGAACACCCGATTCGGCGGCGTCGGTTGGCCACTCGGACCACGAGGACGTGGATCCCCCGAGTGCTCCACGCGGGCCCCCCACCCAGGTGCTCTCCTTCCTGCCTTCAGCGCGGGACCGTCGCTGCCCGAACGCGTTTCGGTTCGGACATCACGACTTTGGAGCAGACTTGAACCTTCTTCCGGTACGGCGCCTGGCCCAGATGGGCATCGTGGGCGTCCTCGCGACCGGAGTGGCCGGTGTCGCCCACTTCGACAAATCGGTCAACCTCTCGGTCGAGGGGCAAACCGATGCGATTCACTCCTTCGCCGGCACTGTCGGCGATGTGTTGAAGAGCGAAGGCATCACCGTCGGAGCGCACGACCTGGTCGTGCCGTCCGTCAACACGCCCGTCACCGACGGGCAGACCATCGTCGTCCGCTATGGACGCAAGCTGACCGTCACCATCGACGGTCAGGCCAAGGAGTACTGGACCACGGCCACCACCGTCGGCCAGGCCCTCTCCGAACTCGGCCTGCGCGCCGAGGACGCCAAGTTGTCCGCCTCTCGTTCGGCCGTGCTCGGCCGGTCCGGCCTCGCGCTGTCGATGATCACGCCCAAGAGCGTCACGGTCACCGCGGACGGCAAGACGACCACTAGGACCACCACCGAGAACGATGTCAAGAGCCTGCTCGCCATGCTCAAGGTCTCGGTCGGCACAAAGGACCTGGTCAAGCCCGGTCTGGACACGCCACTCGCCGACGGCATGAAGCTGACGGTCACGCGGGTCAAGACCAAGAACGTCACCAAGACGACGACCAACGCCTACGAGACCATCAAGCGCAACGACTCCAGCCTCTATGAGGGGCAGAGCAAGGTCATCACCGCCGGTCGCAATGGCGAGGCCGTGACGACCTACCTCTATGTCTTCCATGACGGCAAGCTCTACAAGAAGACCAAGGTCTCGACCAAGACCACGGTCACCGAGCGCGACGCGGTCGTCGCCGTCGGCACCAAGAAGCGCCCGAGCACCCCGGCCTCGACCGGTGGCGCATCCTCGGGTGGGTCGTCGTCGGGCGGCTCGTCCTCTGGCGGCACCTCGTCCTCCGGGCTGAACCTGGCCAATGCCGCGATGTGGGACCGGATCGCTCAGTGCGAGTCCGGTGGCAACTGGCACATCAACACCGGCAACGGCTACTACGGCGGGCTCCAGTTCGCCACGGCGAGCTGGCTGGCCATGGGTGGCGCCGACTTCGCGCCGCGCGCGGACCTCGCCAGCCGCGAGCAGCAGATCACGGTCGCGAACCGCTACTACGCGATCGCCGGCCTCTCGCCCTGGGGCTGCGCGCACGCGGCCTGACCGGCCACGTCGCCGCCCTGACGGCACACCTCACGAAGCGCCCCGGGAGACCCCCGGGGCGCTTCGCCATGTCCAACGCGCGGCTCGCTGGTCGAGAAGCGGCCTGCCATTCTCGGTCGGCTCCCAGCGGCGGATAGGTTGAGCCGGTGAGCGAGGAGGCAGGCTATCTCGGGGCGGCGGACATCCGGCGCCTGGCGGCCGGCCTCGGGATCCGGCCAGCCAAACAGTGGGGGCAAAACTTCGTCGTCGACGCCAACACAGTGCGGCGGATCGTGCGCCTGGCGGAGGTCGGGCCGCAGGATGTCGTGCTCGAGGTCGGGCCTGGCCTGGGGTCGCTGACCGCCGGGCTGCTCCACGAGGCCGCGGCCGTCCTGGCGATCGAGATCGATCCCACACTCGCGGCGGCCCTGCCGGGCACCATGGGCGCGCTGCTCCCCGAGCGCGCGGAGCGGCTGTCCGTCATACCGGCCGATGCGCTGCGCGTGCGGGAGTTGCCGCTGGCGCCGAGCAAGCTGGTGGCCAACCTGCCCTACAACGTCTCGGTGCCGGTTGTGCTGCACCTGCTGGAGCACTTCCCGAGCATCACTCATGTCTTGGTCATGGTGCAGTTGGAAGTCGCCGAGCGACTGGCCGCCGCGCCCGGGTCGCGCACCTATGGCGCGCCGAGCGCCAAGGCGAGTTGGTATGGCGCGGTGCGCCTGGCCGGGACCGTCCCGCGCTCGATCTTCTGGCCGGTGCCCAATGTCGAGTCCGGCCTGGTCGCCATCGAGCGTCGGGAGCCGCCGTCGACGGATGCCGACCGCGCGGCGACCTTCGCCTGCGTCGATGCCGCCTTCGCCCAACGCCGCAAGATGATCCGCTCCGCGCTGGCCCCGTGGGCCGGCTCGCCG